>DAIOEN010000011.1:50020-66607 GCA_036746235.1 Vulcanimicrobiota bacterium
TTTGTCTTGAATTTTCTCGGCCATTTCAATGGCTTGTTCAAAATTTCCCTGTTTTACCAGTTCAGTGGCTATTTTCTCAATACATAAACCTACATTTTTTTCCCATTTAATTTTTTCTAATATCTCTATAGCATCTTCCACTTTTCCTTGTTTTACCAATACGCTAGCCTTAAAGAAATACCCAATATTTGATGGTAACATTTCTTCTTTAATCATCTTTTCAGTAATAAGCACTGTTTTTTTGCTAACTACCTCTAATAATGCCATATTGCCCTGTTTTGCCAATGCTTTATTTACAATGTCTAAAAAACTTAATTTTACAAAATCATCCTCTCTTTCTTCTATATTTTCTATAATTTCATTGACAAGAGTCTCTGAAACCTTCATTTGAGTTGCTTCTGTAATCATATTTTCAAAATTATCAAAATTCCCATCAAAATTATACAATATTGATTTCCAAATAATCTTACTTGCCAATATGATATTACTTTTTATTGATAACGTACCAGCTATAGCCATAATGCCGTAAATGCTTTTTAAGCTTAATTTCCCATATTTAAGTTTATCTGAGGAAAATAGAGTTTTTCGTAATAATTTATCTACTAGAGGTAAAGAAACAAATTTTACTATTGGTTCTAATATTTCTATATATTCCATTGGAACAACATTTGAGATACATGTTTCTACTATCGATATGATTTTTTCTGCAACTTCATTAACTTCATTTACTATTAAAAAGTTTTTTTGTTTTATCAGTTTCTCAAGTATATACCTTAGAGCAAGTATCTTCATAGTTTTATCCTTGATTTTCTCAGATATATCCTCTATTTTTAATAATTCTGTGATTCCAAATGTAGTTGCCATTTCATCTAAGTCAAGCATTTTATATAAGTCAATGTTTATTTCATCTACATCTTTAAAGAAAAATCTATAATCAAAACTTATTTCTTTGACACTAAATATGGCTTTTTGCATAACATCATTTGCAGTCGTTGTGTTCCCTTGATTAAATAATTCAGCGGTTAAAATTATTAAAGCTTTTAATTTTATCACATCATTCTCAATTTTCTCTGAAGTATCTATGGCTTGTTTCAATTTCCCTTCTTTTGCTAATTTAATTATTATATCTATTTCCTCCTCCAATTCTCCGTATATATATACCCTTTTTATTATTTCATTTACTTTTTCTATTTTTTTTTGCTTTAATAATTCAACCCCTATTACTAAAAGGGCTTTTTCAAAACTAATATTTATTCTTTTCTCTGCAGTTGCAGCTGCTATAGCCTTATCCATAAATTTATTTGAGGTTATTATTTTACCTTGATTCTCCAACTCAGTTCCTATAATTGCAAAGGTTATTGCTTTATATGAATTATCTTCAAATTCTTCGGCAATATTTATACACTCTTCTATCTCAGATTGTTGTAATAATTTTTTAAATATACAAACTAATACCTCTTTTCTCTCACTTAAATACTTGGTAATATTTAGTATTAGAGCTATATATTCTTTATCTTTAAGTTCATTATTATAGAGATTGCTTAATAATTGATCTAGTAAATTAGTAACAGTCCAAGTCAATTCTTTGAATCTCGATAGCAAAATGTCTACACCTAGACCTATTTTCTTTATCTCCAGCATAATTTTAAACATATAACTAAATGGAATAAACTCGCCCCAGTTCAGTAAACTTGTATCCCTTGTAACATGCTTATCCAGATGATTAAGTATCCTTTCAGTTAATTCCCTCTTATCGCTCCTATCTTTATTCTCCCCAAACAAAGTACGAACCAGCACAGATGTATAAAGAATAAACTGATCTCTCCCGGTAAAAAAATCTATCATCTTCAGGGCCTTTTCAATATTCTCCCTTCCTCCTTCTCCAGCAAGTCTTACTATTTCCTGAACACTGTTACTGACCTCTAAATGAAGTTTACCTGCCTTTATCCCCAGTTCTATCAGTTTATCCCTATCACCCTCTGCCATCTTTATTGCATTCCTTATTACTTCAAAAGAAGGCTGATACTGGCCTGTAATCTTTATCTGCTGTTTTCTATATCCCTCATCTTCCACAATGTCATAACACTCTTTCCTTAAAATATTCGATTTACTGTGTTCGTAAAGATGAAATAAATGAAAGGAATAGAATTTCATCGGATAGGAAAGGATACTTTCACCATAAACCTCGTATTCTCTCCACCTCCGGCAGAATTTAACTATCAAATCCTCTGCCTCTATGTAATAATCCTGTTTTTCCTTATAAACATATTCCCTGAAACTTTCATGGAATAACTGGTATCGTTTTTTACCTGACAGTTCATTAACTTCAAGAACTTCCTGCAGGGAATAAAGAACCTCTTCCATATCTCCTGTAGAAAACCCTGAGATTAATTCAATAAGTTTCTGTAAAAGGTAATCCTCTGCCGAGGCGAGGATATATATACACTTCAGGATTTGGCTTCCGTTCTTTAAACCGTTAAGTCTCTTTAATATATCATTATAAAAATCACTTATCTTTGAAGGCAGTTTATCTTCCAGGTTATTAAGATTGATTTCTCTATTTTCAAATGCCATACAGAGAAGTTTCATATAAAGAGGATTCCCGGCTGATTTCTTCTCTATAATATCAATATGACTATCTTCAAGGTTATACTTACTTACCACTTCATAGAGAATGGCTCTTATGTCTTCTCTCTTTAATCCCGTTATCTCCGTTTTCTCTTTATATTCAACATGAATCGGGTTATATAAACTGTCTATATCCGAGGTAAATCTTGTAGAATATATTATGGCTATATTATTATATGTTTCTGTTATAAGGTAATCTATAAGCCTGTCTTCTTTTCCTTCATCGATGCCGTCTATGAGAAGAATTATTTTACTTCCGAATTTTTCTGAGATAATATTTAATCTCTTATGAAGATTTTCCTTCATTTCTTCATTTGTGTTTCCTTCAGGTATTCCTGTAGAATAAAGATCTTCAAGCTTTTTTGATAGATAGGTAAGGAAAGTGTAAGGTTTTGAATGAACTGTTCCTCTTCTGATAAAATATTCGATAAAATGAATGTCTTCGTAAAGACGTGCCTCAGGCACGTCTTTACAGGGATCATAAAATTTACTTGATACTTCCTTAAACACCTGCGCAATAAGGGCGGATTTTCCTATGCCCGGCTCTCCTTTAATAAAAAGAAACCCTTTATTTGCCTTCTTTATAAAATCTTTTATCTTTTTCTTTTCTTCTCTTCTGCCTTTAAATACCTCCGTAAGTTCAAAAATACGCTGGCGGAATTCATCTGTTGTCTTTTCCTTCCATTCCTTCATTTTAATTATCTGAATAAATTCTTCATAAAGCTTTTTATCTTCAAAGTGCAGTGCATTCGGATAATGAAGGTAACTTACTTTTTTTTCTTTCTTTGCATCATTAAAAAATACATAATCTATAAAGTGTAGCCTGTCTTTAGAAACTTCCCAGTAAACCATTACAGGGAAAAGATCAAGAGATACCCCTCCCTCCGTAATAAGGTGAGGTCTGTTTTCCCTGTTTTCTATTCTGGTACTATTAAGCCATCCGGAATTAAGCATCCTTTCGAGCTTTGGAGTGAATTCTTTAATATCTTTTTCGCAATCTTCATCCAGTGGAGTTGCACCGTGGGCATATTTGTTTCTGAAGGTTATTACCGGTTTTGCAAGTTCTTCATCCCATGAAAAGAAATAATTGTAAAAATCTTCAAACATAAGAGGCGCAGAATATTTATAATTATTTTTAAAGAGGTATTCTTTAATCAATTTTGTTTTATCTTTTTCTTTGATAGCTTTATTGAAAACATAAATTTCCTTTACCTTACCATAACACAATTCAAGTTTCTCTCTCTGTTCTTTCTTTAACATTAAATAAAGTTCTTGAAATTGTTCTTCTGTCAGAGTCTGTGGAATTGCCATTTCAGAGAGGATTTCCCTGCTGAACATCTGCCAGTGTCCTAAGGCAGGTACTCTTAACCCTTCTGCAAGCAGACCTTTAATATTATCGGACAGATTTTTCAGAGTAAAATAACTTCCTATGATAAAAGCAGTATGAGTTTTTATTACTGTTTCAAATAAATCTATAAGCCTGTGTACCTTACGAAAGGGCTGGGTTTCTTCTTCAAAAAGTTCAACCATTTTGCTTATATGGGAATGAGACGTTTTATTCATAAGTCACCTTCCTTATATGAAATATCAGCACAATTAACCTTACAAAGGAAACTATCAAAGAAAGCAAATGATATGACTTTTTATTAATCTGTAATTATGAGCTATGTTAACACATTTTTATCTTACTTATATATTCGCACAGCACTGAAGCTGTAAGGAATAAGAACTGATTCTGTCTTTCTGTCTGATGCTTATAATATTTTAAAACAGATAAAGCAGTACAGAAAACACCTGCCAGATATTCATCAAACAGTTCTTCTTCCGTTGCTGCACCCGGATCATATACATAACTTCCCGCATATTTGCGGAGTTCCATAATTACTTCGCAGGCTTTTTTTAATTCTTTATTTATCTTTCTCGGGAGAGGTTTTGTTCTGCCAGCCGTATTTTCCATCAGAGTTTCTTCGAATTCTATATAATCTTTCAGTTCGATATCAAAACCAGAAAGTATCCAGTTTCTTATATAGACTTCCAGGAATATGAGGTCAAATACACTGTGCCCTTTTCTTGTTTTCCCGAAGTCTATAATCCATGGCATTTTCCTGTTATCAATCAACAGATTCAATACATGAAGATCTCCATGTATTACAGACATTTTGCCACTTATTACTTTATCCAGTATAGAATTGTATTTTAACAGTGGGTTAGAAAATTCTTTTTTATAGAAAGGAAATACTATCTTTTCATTCTTCGAAATCCCTTCAGACATGTCAGGGAAAGCATTTTTTACGGCTTCTTCAATTTGTTTATGACGATTTCCTGTTACTATTCCTTTTATGCTTACACTTTCATTTAATTGAAATCTTTCCGAATAATTCATAGACGGGTCTGTGGTTATATTAAGTAATACCCTTTTGTCCTTATCTTCCAGTTCAAAATTACAACCATCAACTTCTTTAAGGAGAAAATCTCTGATACATACTTTTGTGCCTTCTGTAATGGAATTGTATTCCTGTGTAAGTTCTTTAAGATTCAAAATTTTGAAATCTTCTCCGTTTATATCTGTTCCACTGACGATTTCCGAACCGGTATCAGGTTTTATATCAAGAGTCAGGGTGGCAGGGAAGAGGTAACCATATTCGGATATAAGAGTGAATTTATGGAAATTAGACTGGCAATACCAGCCGGGGCCCAGGCTGTCGCGTAACAGTTTTTCTATAATTTCTTTTATTTCCCTGACATTATTTTTCTTGTAATAATCCTTAAAAGAATATATTTTATCAGAACTGGAATATCCGAAACCGGCAAAGGTATAGTTTATACCTCCAAGGCCGCTTAATTCCGAATAATCGATTATCTTTGGAGTATTGGCCGGTATTTTTAATTTAACATAGGAATCGAAATTTTCTTTTTCCATCCTTACTTTCAGTGACGGCCCTATTTTTACCACCTGTAAATCATTAAGGGTATTATCTTTATCGTAAGGGAGAACGAGGAGAACGATAGCAGAACTGTAACCTTCTCCGAATTTTTTTAATATATCAATCCTGGGATAATCCTTGTAAAGATCACACAGGATATATCTCTGATTTTCTGAAACGGAAAAGCCGGATATTCCTATATCAAATATTACTTTTATTTTGAAAACGGTTTCTTGACCGGATGCAATATATGCTCTGATTATATTATCGCCGGGACTGTCGAATTTAACCGAAGTTTCTGCTTTTCCGTTTTTATTGCTTATACTGTAAGGTAACATAGTCGTATTCTGTTCTTCATCAGTAAGTTCAAACTCCACCTTTATATCCGGCATTGCCCTGCCTTTACTGTCATAAACCATGACTTTTACTTTTTCCTGCTGTCCTTTAAGGACTACATGTTTTTCTTCTCCTTTTTCTATACTGCAACCCTGTGATATTTCAAAGGCAATTTCTCTTATTATTTCATCTCTTGCCATGGTTTTTATATTTTTGATGATTTCTAAAGTACAGCCTTTTTCCATCATAAGATTGAAATAATTTTTAAGTTCTTTTCTTTTTTCTTTTTCATTTTTATCCATGCAGAATCTGAAGAGGCATTCTTCAAATAAAATGGAGAGTTTTTTGTTCATGCCTTTAATATTTTTTTCAGCAATATATAAACATGCATCAAAGACCTTCGATGGATTGACATCAGAAAAGAGATGGAGCAATTCAAGCAGTTTGACTTTAATAAAATAATGATAATCTCCGTAAATAAGCTTCAATATACAGTTAAATTCTCTTTCTCTTGTTTTTGTAAGATCACTTACTATACGGCTGCATAAACTTTTATAATCTTTTTTTATCTTTTTCTGTATAAATCTGTTCAGGAAATTGATTGTCCCGATAAAATCTATATCTTCCAGTTCCTGAAATATTCTTATGGCTTCAATCTGTTTTTCCGCTTTATCATCTGCTGTTATTTCCGCCACTTCAAGAGCCTGTTCCTCAAAAGTCAGAAGACTACGGAATTTACTTAAAATTATGCTGTAATTTACTTCTTCCGATCCTTCTATCATTTTATAAATTTCTTCTATAATCTCATCTCTATCAAGCAAATCTGAAATCAATCCCTTTTTTAATGCTACAAGGAGTTCTTCGAAACTATATATTCTTGCGACAGGGTGATAACCGTCTCTATCGAGTTCCAGTATAATATCAAAGACTTTTTTTCTCATTTTCCCGGAGAGATTTTTCTCTTCTGTTATTTTCCATAAACCGAGAATTAATTTTTTATGGAAGAGATAATTTTGCTTTACAATGGACTTTTTCGATATATCAAGAAGAAGATTGAAATATTCAGTTTTTTCTTCTGAAGAGAGGCTTTGTTCATATATTAACCTGCAGGTCTGCTCAACTGCCATACTTTGTTCCCAGAATGAGAAAAAATCATCTTCCAGCACTTTTCTTACAATTTGATTTACTTCATGTATCAATGGAGCTATTTCTTCTTCTATATTTAATTCCGGTTTCAAAAAAAGAAGCTCATATATGGCTTTTACCAGACTCTCTTTATATTCTATAAAACTGTATATCTCTTCAGGGCTTTTTTGCTGCTCACTGTAGTCACGAAGATAATTGAATAAGTCTTTTAAAATGTTAAACAGTTCTTTAATATATCTCAAATTATTTACATTGAATGATTGTTGCTCTTTTATAATATTACTTATAGAAAGGACTATAGCTGTTTTAATAAAGGTTTTATCCCACAGTGATAATATATTTTTGCACCATTTAATAACATCTTCAGGTTTTTTAAGGAAGAATTTTTCAAAAGAATAGATAAAACTTCTTAATGTCCAGAGATCAATTTGATCTCTGGATTTTTTGGAATCTATTTTGTGTAAGAAGTCTTCCAGGATTTTATTTGTGCCTTCAGGATCTGATAGATACCTGTGGCCGAGAGATGCAAGAGACCGTCTTTCAAAATGGGTGCCGTAATCAGCTTTTCCTTCTTCATTAAGGTATTTTGCCACTGCAGGAAATAAAATCAGTGAACTCATTGTAAAAGATGCTTCAAGCCATACTTCACAGAGAGGATCTTTAAAAAGTATTTTAAGTGTGCGGTATAATTTCTCCGGTAAATCTTTCAAATTAAGAAATTTATAACATCTCAGGAGTTTTGCAGACAGTATTTTATAGTATTTATTTTTTCCCGAAAGGGATATTATTTCTTCGGAGATTATATCAGATATTTTACTTTCATCGTCATTTTCTTTAATTTTTTCTGCTATTTTAGATGCAATTCTGGAAGATTTGTTTCTTTTTTTTACTTCCTCTTCAAGTGTTTCAATAATGGATGTTAAAAAAGATGAATTTTTAAGAGTTTCTACCATTTATAATTACCTCCCTGTAACGTTATATTTTCCTAAAAATTCTCGTTTCTTATTTACATTCCTTCTTACTTTTATCCTTTATCAGTTTTTTGCCAGTTAAAATAATTTCTTGTAAGGCGGAAACCCAGACAGACTGAATGACTTCCCTGTCTGTCAAAACGGCGGGATGATGATGTGCACAGATGAGCTATACTTCGCCAGTTTCCTCCGCGATGAATACGACTTTTTCCGGCATTTTTCCCGGCAGGATTATGTACAGGTTTTCCGCATTTTTTACAGTAAAGATCTGATGTTCGATTTTTAGTTTCACATCTGATACAAAAATACGTTGGACTGTCCTTATAACGATCATAGCACCACTCTGATACATTACCATTCATATCATAGAGCCCAAAAGCATTCGGCTTTTTCTGTCCCACAGGGTGAATAATATAACCGGAATTAGCTTCATACCAGCAATAATCATTTTCCATATAATTTCCCCAGTAATATACGGTTTTAGAACCGGCACGACAGGCATATTCCCATTCTCCCTCTGTGGGAAGGCGATAACCATTCCTGCCTGTAAATATATATTCTCTATCATTTACTCCACCATAACAATTTTCAAGACCGCTCTGTATACTCAGCCAGTTACAGTAAGCCACTGCTCCATACCAGCTTATATTTACCACAGGGTGGTTCTCATAATCATCTTTAACATAAAATGTTCCTGATACCGGGCCTCCTGTTATTCCACAGTATTCATTATCCGTTATATTTATCCAGGGACTTTTGTCTTCAATCTGATTTCCTTCGGAATTTAAAAAAACACAGAACTCTTTATTTGTTACATTATATCTGCATATTTGAATTGTGATAAAAGATGTAGAATATATGGATACCATATTTCTATCCGTTTCAGTACAGAGTTCTTTTATTTCAGTGTCTAATTCTTCAATTCTTTCCCGGCGTTTATTCTCACATCTATTAAATTCTTTTATATATTCTTTTATATTACAACCTGTTTTCGGACAGTAAGTTATATCATAGCTATGCATTTCTTCACAGAAAGGACATATATTCTGAAGACTGCTTCCACATTTGCTGCAATATATACTTTCATCTTTATTTCTTTTGCCGCAACAAAGGCATTTTAAACCGACTCCCGGTATTTCGAGAACATCTGTTAATAAGTTCGGTGTGCCGCAGTAGAGACAGAAAATCTTATTATATCCTTCTGGAATGTCAAGATTACCACCACAATTAGTGCATTTTATGCTTCCCCGTGTCATAAATACACACCTCCATCTTAATTCAAACATATACCGATAGAAACGCCCCGTCCGTGGGGCGTTTCTATATGTTTATCTGTATAAAAGGCTCTTACTACCTTCCGGATGAAACCATCCCTGAACAGTCAATCCGTCGCCTGCATTGGATACAATCTTTGTAGATGAATTATAAGAGATTGTTCTCTTCAGAAGAGTTGAACCGTTATTGGCACCGGTAGGATAATTTGCTTCAATAACCTCAATAGAATTTGAAGTTACTTTGTTAATTATGGCTACATGTCCCCAGGTAAGTCCACTCCAGCAGATAATATCACCGGTTTGAATAGATTGCCCGCTGCCATTGGATATTTTAGTATAACCTGAAGGGTTCTGACCAAACCAGTAAGCGGCTCTGTCAACATTAAAATCACCGTATATAGTATTATTGCCATGTTCGCTGAAAATTCTTTGAACATATTCGGCACATTGTTCTTTTCCACCCTGCTGCTGTACTGCTGGTATAGTACTCCAGGTTCTTGGCGGAGATATGGATATTAAATCAGCAAGAACAGTTCCGCTGCCTGCACTGTTATCACGAACCTGAAGCTTGAAAGAATTCTTATAATCTCCGACTCCATAAACGGCAATATAATTCTGTCCCGTATAAGGAGCAGTAAAGGTGACGTTATCGGCCTGTCCTGCACCGTTTGTGGATTTCCCTATATAGTACCCCTTATTTACATTCCTGTTATTATGTGTATAAAGGTCTGTATTGCAGTTGTTGAGAGGATTTAAAGTAACTGTATACTTTTTACCTCCTGTCATGTTGAAATAATATCTCTGATAATAACCGTTTCCAGTATCACCAAAGAATTCCCTTCCGTCAGTGGTAACCTGAATGGGATTCGAGTCATAAACAGTAATAGCCCAGAATATGCCTTCAGGGCCAAACCTGCCCTGTCCCGGTTCATTATCTACAACGAGTCTGAAATATTCTTTATGGCATGTTCCGCCTTTGATAGTTGTAGAAGGAACGGCTTTAAATTCTGCTTCAAATGTAGCAGTCTGTCCTGGATTTACAGAGTTTTCGACCATTCTAATTCTGTTAGGACTGAGCCATCCCCTTGCACCGTTGAAATAGAATCCGCAGTTTCTATCCTGGCTGTTCCAGGTACCGAGTCTTACTTTATTCCAGTACCATATTGTGTTGCCAGTATTTTTAATTTTTATTTGTAAAACAACGATTTTTCCTATCTCTACTGCAGGATGTCCGTACTGGCTTACAATCTGACAGGTATAGATAGTTTTAGCAGTGCTGCTTCCTGTAATACTTAAAGAGTAGGAATTAAGTGCTCTGTTGTAGCCATAGACCTTTACATAATAAGTGCCTGATGAAAGGTTTTTGGTTATTTTTTCCGTATTCGAGCTTCCGTTAGAAATAGCTGTTCTGGTGCCTGATGAATTAAGTAATTCCATGTCAATGTCACCTCTTGAGTGAGTAAAATTCAAAGTAGCTGTTACATTACTGTTCCCTGAGATATTAAATTTATAATATCCCGGTATTCCTGCTTTATTAATAGAGCCTGTTGTGTTGTAAGGTATGGATACAGATACTGCAGATGAAAGACTTGAACCTCCATTTACAGAAGCGGTAAGTGAATTATCTTCAATGAGAGGTTTTGATGGGTCACTGTATTCATATTCAGCAGTATCATCTTGAGTTTGTACTGTATTTACTGCAATCTCTTCAGTTGAAGGAGTAATTGTTTGAAGTGCGTCTATATCGGAACTAGTTTCAGTCGGAACAGGAGTAAGCTGAACATCAGTAGAAGGTATGGAAATGATACCTGAATTGTTGTTAGCCGGTACCTGTGGATAACCGATAGTGTCACTGCCGCCTCCGCACCCCGTGAGGAGCATTAGTAGAGATAAACCCAATACCATAATAATTTGATTAATTTTTGTGAGCTGCATATTCATTGCAACTCCTCCTTTCATAAAATAAATTTACCGGCCTTTAGCCGGTATGTCAAATATATATACAACTTATACTTTTTAGAATTAAAATTATGTGTAATAAGAATCCGGCAAACTGTCTGCTGCAAGTTATGTCTACAGTGCACATTGGATGGAGAATTGAACTCCAGGGTGTGTGCAACCCGTCACCAGACTCAGCTTATAAGGATGCTGTATGTAAGTAGACATGGTAAGAACAGCATACAGAAGCGGCTTTGTCAATTTATATGGCAGTTCGTTTTATTTTTTCAATTACCTAATATTAAATATCAATTTTACCATGAAATACTATTTCTACTTCAGCTGTTAAAGAAGCTAAGAAATTCCCATTTCTTTTAACAGAAACATATACCGGTTCTCCTGTCTTCTGTATAACAGGAAAATCTGTAATGTCTTTATTTATATTGAGATATTTCCATAATCCTGCAGCAATTGAAGCGGAACCGCAGGAATTTTCATTGATAAATGTATCAAGTGATGAAACATAAATATATGGATTTATAAAGATTTCATTATCATTATCTTCGATAAAAACTATTCCTGATGCTTCTTTTGATATGAGATTATATTGTCGAAGAAAATCTTTGAATTTATCTTCATTTGGAATCTTATTGTCAGACAATACTGCATGAGATATGCCTCTCATATGAAAAATATTTACTGAGGAAAAATACTCTATATATAACCTGTCCAGGTTGACTATAGCTGTAACAAGATTGTCTCTTTTATAAATAGTTGTGTTTTGTGTGGATAAATTTTCTTTGTTATTTCCAAGAATAATTTCTACAGTTCCTTCACCATCTTCCATATTAAGATAATAGCCAAGAGCAAGTAATGCGTTACCGCAATATTCTCCTCCTGCCATTCTGAATTTAAGAAAATTCTTTTTCTTATCAAGTAAGAAAGCTACCTGATCTAGCGGAGGAATAACGGAAATATTATTTTTCAAATCTTTAATCAATTTTTTCCCTGTTTCTCCCTGATGAATAAAAGGCACTTCGGTAAGGACAAGACATGTAGGATTACCTCCTGCTTCATGAAATACCATTAAATCAATTAACATTGCAGAACCTCCCTTTCTAATATTAATTTTATATTTTATTTTTATAGATAAATAATACGGCCCGGAGCAGGAAAAGATGTTGTACAGATTTTTAAATTATTTTTCCATAATAAAGAGGATATTTTATCTATATCCTCATATGTATGTGCCGCGTTCAGCACTATACGGAGATATTTTGGACTGGTACAGGTAGGATAAGATAAATAACTGCAGAATAATCCCTGTTCACTTAATAAAGAAAAAATATCATCCCTGTTCTGTCCGAGGCAATATATGGGAAATTTTTCTTTTTTTCCCGTTACCTGGGAGTAAAATCCTGTTTTTTTCTCAAATTCTTCAATATTTTTTTCAAGGTTTATTCTTTTTTTCTGTCTCAAATCTTCCGATTTATTAAAGGCATAAGCCATTGCCTGAGGCGGGGGAGCTGCTGCAGAATAAACAGGCATAATTTTACATATATGATCAATTATTTCTTTATTCCCTGATATGAACCCGCCTGGAACTCCACAGGCTTTTCCTGTTGAACTTACAAAGATAGTTTTACCTCTTATTTCTGCCGGCAGAATTTTTGATATATTGGCAACTTCAAAAGCATGAGAAATATCACTTACCATCCATAAAGGTTTAATTTCTCTAAAATAAACATCGACCGGCTCTGGAAAGCCAGTAAAGGAATCTACAAGATTGTTTATCAATATGCAGTTTGCAACTGAATTTTTTATCTTAAGAATATAATCAATAAAATGATTTTCTTCTACTTCTTGAACTTTCAAAGAAGAATTATCATTTTTCAGACATGGGTGTAACCGGGGGGCTTCTATTACCGGTAAAGAATTTTTACCGGCGAAATACTCAAAAAAACTTTTTGCTGTAAGGCCGGCTAAATATCCGCTGGTAAATAAAATTGTATCTTCTGTAGAAAGTATTCCGGAGATGTTTTTCTCCATAAGTTCTATTTCATTAAAATTATAGTCGGAAAGTCTTGATGTGGGATTGGTGGTACCGTAGATATGAAGTCCTTCCTGAACCAGATTAATAAATTGCGGATCATCCTGTAAACCAAGATATGATGTACCTTTAAAGTTTATCATAAGTTAATTCCTCCTAAAAAAATATTATGTAAGCGTTCATTAATCAACCCTTTTCATAGCCAGGAGAATTATCTTTGTAATCATGCAAAATCGACTTCTGACTGATGACATCTGAACGCTTACAATATTACATCCCTTTTTCCCAGTTCTTTCATAACTGTTTCTATTACAGTTTCTTTCAGTCCGAGAAAAACTCCGGCTCCCTGCTGTGGCAGAAAATCTTTATGATTGATCGGGAAAGTTGTAAAGTCTGTTGTTCCATAACCATAGAGAGATAAATCCTGAGAACGGCAGGTAATATTTAAATTATTCATGGCATAAATCATGGATTGATAATATTTAAATTGATTTGAACCGCCGGTAACAGGAATACCGGGAAGATACGACACACAGAACAGGCTCAGAAATACACATGGATATAATTCTTTTTTCCTGATAGCTTCAAGTAATGCTGCCGGAGAAAGGTTTACTGTGTAATCGGAAGATACCAGGTTGTTATCTATTTCTTCCATTCTGTGAAGTTTATTATTATTCGAATGCCAGAAAAGAAATGTACCGTTTGTATCGCTCCAGGCACAGGATATATTTTTAAGTGACCGGTATAGTTGAGTTCTGATTTTCGGATCAAATAATATGGAATTTATTATGAGATCATTATTCAGAATAAGCTCTGTTAAAATAGTAAGGGCCACTTCTTCAAGAGAGTATACGCGTAAAGGAAGTGGCCTGTTACGCGGTATTTTCCAGATGTTGTAAAGCTCTGTCATTATATAAATAAGCTGTTGTGCGTAAGTACTTTTATATGCTGAATCATATAGAATATTTTTCAGAGCATAATCTGCTCTTTCTACTTCTCCGGGAAGTACAGTTGTTGAATCCAGTATTAAAGAAAAACTCTTTTTTACTTTCTGAGGCTTAAGATTTATACGGACTGGCTGATTGTTATTATCAATCCCTATAACTCCTCTCGGATAATCTTCATTATCAAGCGGTATTAAAGAGCCTGCCATACAAATAATTCCGTCAAAAAGCTCGGGTAAAGCAGCGTGAATAACACTTAAAGGGTAAATATTGCTGACTGTAGATGCATAGTTGAAGGGGGAAAGATGTTCTGCAGTAGAAAAAATATAATTACTGTCACTATCTATGTTTAAAGTGTCAGCAAGAACTTTATAATAATGATCGTTTTTACCTGTCCTGTCCAGAGCCGAAGAAATTAATTCTTTAAAATGATTCAGTAATTTCATAATCTCTCCTTACTTCATAAAATTTTTTAATCTCTCTGACAGTAAATCAGAAGAATTCTGACTGTTCGCCTGTCCTGTAGCAAATCCGATGAACCGTTTGTGATTGTTAACATTATAAGGATGTTGATATTCACTAAAAGCCCGGCTGACTTTAAAACCTGCTTTCTCCAGGTCAGATAAAAGATCATTAAATGAATAGATATAGGTATTTATTACGGCGCTTTCTCCTGTAGGATTATATCTGTAGCTGTATATGTCCATAGTTTCAGTAACTTCTTTTTTCCAGGAAAATTTTTTCAAAATTTCCCAGTATTCGGCAGTCCACCAGAAACGCAATGTATCGTAATAAGTCCTCCATGGAGAGGTTTCATAAAATCCATAGGTGACTTCACAGTGGTCAATATATAGAGCGGCATTATCATTCATAGCTTTATAGATATTGTTTAGAACTTTGAGACGTTCCTGCGGATGAATAAGTCGTAATGTGGAACCTGATAATATTAATAGTTCTGCATCGGAAATATCCGGTAATGGCATACAGAGGTCTGATACCATACTCTTAACTCTGTCTCCGCCACGGGATTTAAATGACTCTATCATTTCAGGCTCAATATCCAGACCTATAATATTTATATCCTGAAAAGAAAGAAATAGAGGCAGAAGACGTCCGTCACCGCAGGCAAGTTCACAGATTGTCCGTGGCTGACTGACTGTTATTGCACCGTACAGCATCGGATAATCAGGTTTCATATTGTTGAATAAACCATTATAAAGTTTAGTGTTACTATATTCGCCCATAATCATTCTCCTTTACGATTAAAATTTATAAATTATGATATTCTCAATCCCTTTTATAATTTTTGATTTTCCCTCCTTTCATTAAAATGTCATATAAGTATATAGAGTCCAAATATTATGTTTTTACAAAAATAAATTTTTCAACTGAAATTTATTCCGAATATATATACAACTATAACTTTTTTGGATTTATATCATTAAAATAAATGTTGTTGTATAACAATTTTTAATGATGTGACAATATATACGATTTTAATTGCTTCGAAATAACATATCTGGTAAAATAGTTGTCAGATGTCATATGAGAGTAATTTTACAGGGAGGTACAGAAATGACTCAAAAAGAAGTTGTAATAAATTATCCCTATCCGGTGGCAAAACCTTACAGTATTATAGGAGATGAAACTGAATCTCCGCAGCAAAAATTATGGTCTCTTCCTTTTACGCTTTATCAGATACTCAGAATAGTAACACTTCCCCTGGTAAGTCAGTATTTAAATGATGGGCGTAATATTGATGATTTTTCCGAAGAGGAGTTAAAATCAGTAAAATCAATAAATGAAGCAGTGGCAAGGATAAGATGTCCTTTTTTTAGTGACTGGATCGGTCTTTATCTGACTCTATGTAAACATATGCCGAAATTATTTGAAAAACCTTTTTTCCCTCTTGATGCCGAAAGTTTAAAGGGAAAAGTGGATATACCTGAAGCATTTTTTGATCTGAAAGGGAGTCGTTCAATAAACAGAATGGAAGCCATCCTCGCCCTGAGAAATGCCCTTGCCCACGGAGGCCAGTTGCCTGATGAGAAGAGATGCCTTGAAATAATAGATTTTTATCTTCCCATGTTAGATTTTATTTTAGATAAATTCTCCTTTCTCTCTAAAAGCTCTCTTCTGGTTATGACAGATGAGGAAGTGGAAGATTATCAGGACAGTGTAATGGTAAAAAAACTGACAGGTGTGGAACCTCCTGAACAGGAAGAAATGGAAATAGATGAAGAATTGAGGGAGTATTTTAAACGTTATGTTGTAATGAAAAATGAAAAAGGGAAGTATATGCCACTATTTCCTCTCTTTATAAAGTAGGATAGGATGCCAGCGAGTTTCTTGATAATTTTTCATCATATTAAGCAC
>DAIOEN010000012.1:0-4711 GCA_036746235.1 Vulcanimicrobiota bacterium
TAAAGGGAAATTCCGATGAGAGGGTGCTCGTTGTAAAGGATAAATAAAATCGTGACGCGTGATGCGTGAAAGAGATCTTTCACCTATTATGGATGAATTAACACCGGGGTATAAATTTAAACATGCTCCCTATAAAATTATAGAGAAAGTGGGCCAGGGGGGCCAGTGTATTGTATACAGAGGGAAACTCGGCAGAGAAGAATATGCCATTAAACAGCTTATTCTTTCACCTGAATATGATTCCTTTCAGGAACAATATATAACCATGTTTAAAAGAGAATATGAACTTCTCTCTGTCCTTGCCCATCCTCTTTTACCGAAAGCATATAACTGTTTCCGGGAAGAGGGGAAATATTTTATAGTCGTAGAATTCATATCGGGGAAAAATCTTCTGCAGATTATGGAAGAAAGAAAGAAACCACTTCCTGAAGATACTGCAGTGGAACTGGCATGCCTCATAAGCGAACTTCTTGTATACCTTACTTCAAGAAGTAAACCTGTAATACTGAGAGATATAAAACCTGCAAATATAATAATTACGGAAGAAGGGCACGTTAAATTTATCGATCTCACCATAGCAAGAAACTATACTCCTGAAAAAAAAGATACCATGAAACTCGGCTCTCCCGGCTATGCACCGCCTGAACAGTACAGAGGAGAAAGTTCTGTTAAATCAGATGTCTATTCTTTAGGTGTTACACTCCATGAAGCCCTTACCCTTTATGACCCTTCCCTTAATATTCACAACCTTCCTCATATAAAAAATTTCAATAATTCTGTAAGTGACGAACTGTGTAATATAATACAAAGGTCTACAGAATTAAAACCTGATAACAGATTGAGTCCTGAAGAACTGAATGAAAATTTGAAAAAGATTTATAAACCGAATCCTTTATTAAAATCCATGTCACCTCTTAAAATATTAAGCAATGAGATTTACGGCAGGGCAGAAATGCCGCTTCTTAAAACAGGCATATCCGGTGTAAGAAAGACAGTGGAAGAACATGAAATAAAAACATCTTCCATGATGAGTAAAAAACCCCACAAAAAACATATAAGTAAAAAAAATCCTGTAACATTTCGCACAGATAGCAGTTCTGGCAATATGAATTTATATTTCTTACTCATGGCTTTTTTAATATGTTTCTTTCTGTTAATATGTGGCGTAAAAGTGATGCTTCTGACTATGCCAGTGTTTGTAGTATTGTTATTATTTCACTTTAAAGGTGCAATTAAGCATAAAGACAGACAGTATATAATAGAAGACAAAGAATTTATCAAAATGGAGAATTTTTTCGTTTCAGCCAGAATTCCCTGGGATAATATTACATCTTTTGGCTTCAGTATTTCCGATAATAAATATATAGTAGAAGGTAATGGAGAACATATAATATTCGGGAAAGATGTAGAGAACTGGGAAGAACTGAAAAATATTATAGAAAAAAAGTCAGATCTTCCATGTATGAGTATTGATGGGGGAAATCTTTACCAGGGAGAGAGTTAAATTTTTTGAATAAAAATCGGCTGACTCCATGCCATATTACCGTCTGGAACAGCACAGGCTCTGACTCTTACATACATTTCATCACCTGTGATGGTATATTTTGACTCATTTACATTCCCGTCATTTTTAAGTATCTCTCCGTTTTTCCCTCTAAAATCAAAAATGCTTTTCTTGCTGCTCTTTGCTATGATAGTATCACCTTCTACTGTTATTTCTATATCGTTTCCTATAGATGCATAAAAATTGCCTTTTCTGAGGGAATTTAATATATCTTCTTTACTGCCGCTGTTTGCTCTGACCATAACCCATCCCCTGTTAAAACCTTTACCTTTCACATTATGACAGTCATCTGTAGCAAGGGCAAAGATTTTCCTGCCATTACTCAGAAGAAAATCCCATGGATCTTCTGCTGAATAGCCTATACCGGTATTAAAAACCTCTATAAAATTAAAATTGCTATAAGAATTTACTTCTTTTGAACACATGATATAACGTTTACGCCATTCAGGATGGGCTATAAATATCATGCTGGTACCGTTAAAATGAAAATCCAGGCATTCCTGAATATCTTTCCCTTCATATCTTTTTTCCACATTGATGGCTACAAGATGCCTTTTCAGTGTTTCTTCCACACCCGGTATAAAGGTTATACCTTCTACAAGAGGATCAGGTGTTATAAAGTTATGGTCGGTAATGGCAATAAAATTATATCCTGCCTCCTTATAGGCTTCCACCACCTCTTCAGGGTCATTTTTTCCGTCACTGTTATCTGTGTGACAGTGAAGCTGTCCTTTATACCAGGCAGTTCCTCCTCCGTCATAGGGATTTATAACGGTAAAATTTCCCGCATATGCAGAGGATATTAAAAGTAAAAGTATCAGTGTTATAAGAGATAGTTTTGTAATGTTTATCATATAAAGTTCCTTTCTTTTTTAAGTCGTGAGTCGTGAGTCGTGAGTCGTGAGTCGTGAGTCGTGAGTCGTGAGTCGTGTTCAGTGACCGGTTATATTATCCTTCACTCTTCATTTTTCACATTTCACTTTTCATTTTCCACTTTTCACCCTTCCCCCTTCACTCTTCACTCTTCCCCCTTCACTTTTCACTCCCGTATTTCTCATAATAAAGCTTCGCCTGATGGACAAAAGCCTCCAATCGCGTAACAGTATTTGTCTCTTTAAATCCGTCATAGGGAGTTGCCAGAAAAGGCAGGTTATTATATCGTGAGAGAATTCTCTTGAATATGGGAATAGTCATATTGCTTAACATACAGTTAAGAACTATAAGGTAATTTATACCTGCTATTCCCCTGTCTGCCAGATCTATTGCTCTCGCAAGATATGTCGTGGATACAGGGTCCAGATCGGGATTTATAAAAGAACTGATATGACGAACCATCTTTTCCGTTGGAAGAAGCCTTATATAATCAGTGTCAATATCGAGTTCTTTTTCTATCCTTTTTGCCCATGATAAAAGCCAGTTTTTCTTTATTTTATTGTAATAATAACCGGCCATGTTACCCTTATTTTTCATTTCCTCTTCATGATAACGCTCGGAGAAAAAAGACATGAAATTAACCAGGGTAAAGAGTCCGTTACTGCACACTTCAACACCCATAGACTCAAACTTTCTGAATAAATCCTGATTGGCCCAGGTGCTTAAAACAGTAAAAAATTCTCCGAAAACTCCTATCTTCGGTCTTTTTATACTCATGTCAGCAGGAACCGATTTTATCAATTTAATACCTTTTTTCAAAGCTTCTATTATTTTATCATCATATATATAATTAAGAGAGGCGAAATGTTTAAGTGCATCAGAGAGAATATCAATAGCCCTGAGATAGGCTTCGTCTGTTTTTCCTTTTTCCCTTTCGTAAGGTCTTCTTGAGAGAAGATAATTCTCAAGAACGCCTGCGCATAACCAGCCTTTCCATATGGCCTGAGTAAAATTAAGGCCGAACATGCCGGAAAGTTCATCATAACGCCCTGACATAAGGGGATTAACTATTAAAATATCAGGGAAACCCAGATTATTTAAAGCTATTTTATAAGAAAGTCCGTACTGGCTGTAACGGCAGCAGCCATCATAAGACATAAGGAGAATGGCAGTTTTATCCGGCTTAAAATCCGGATCTTCCGTGAGTTTCACAATATCTCCCGTTGTAACTATAAAAGGATGACACTCGAGACCTGAAGCATATTTCCTTCCCAGCTCTTCAGTCCTGTCATCCTGGGGAGGAAGAGACTTTGTCTTTATACCTGCAATACTGAAGGCACTCTCCATAATTTTATTCATTCCAGGAGCTACATAGTGAAAATAAAGGGTTCTGTCTTTAAGAAGATTAATAATTTTAGGATCAGGTATAAAAGGATTGTAAATCTGAAGTTTCCTCTTTATTATGATATTATAATCCCGGAACTTCAGAGGCTCTGTTTTATGATTGACTTTGATCGTATCAAGGAAGGCTTCAATCCTGGTGATTACTCCTGCATCTGCAGTGTGTTCATCTACCTCTAAAACCATAAAGGGATGTCCCCTCAGGAGTTCATCCAGATACTTCATTGTAAAAGAATCAGGGCCGCAGCCGAAATTGGTAAGCATTATGACAGGGATATGATGTTTTCTGGCAATCAGAGCAGCCCTCATAAGGTCATGACTGTTTTTCCATACTACATTTTCAAAAGCTCTGTCTAACTCCACTTCCGAAAGAGGAAGGAAATCATAAGGTATGGCAGTAACACCTGATTTTCTCAATTTTTTTCCTGTATGCATATTCTGCCCCTCATCGAACAGATGATGGGCTTTACCAAGTAATATAACGGTTCTGCCGTCTTTTTTATGTAAAAACTCTTTTCCTCTTTCTACAAGCTTATTCTGAAATTCTTTCAGGGCTTTTTCTGCAGATTTTATGGCTTTTTCCGTTTTATACTGACTTTTACCCAGTTTCCTTCCCAGGGTCAAAAGCTCTTCTTTCCAGCTATGGTCTGAAAAATATAATATAGGAGTTATAAACTCCGGTTCATACTGTTCAAAAGCTGCCTGTAACATATAGGGAAGTCCCTGTATATAAGGACAGTTGTAGGTTCTCGGAAGGTCGTCTCTTGTTTTGAAGAGTTCTGCAATACTCGGGAAAAAAATCTTCTTTATTCCTTTACTGAGGAGATTTTCTATATGTCCGTAAGCTACCTTTACAGGGAAACATGTTTCACT
>DAIOEN010000012.1:4811-59865 GCA_036746235.1 Vulcanimicrobiota bacterium
TGAGGAGATTTTCTATATGTCCGTAAGCTACCTTTACAGGGAAACATGTTTCACTCTGTGTTCTTTTCAATCCATTATAGACAAGTTCACCGGAAGTTTCGTCTGAAAGGATTATTTTATAACCGAGTTCCGTAAAAAAGGCTTTCCAGAAAGGATAATCTTCAAAAAAGAAAATACTTCTGGGAATACCTATTACAGGAGAATTTATATGGGAATCGTGACGGGTGACGGGTGACGGGTGACGCGTGAGAGGGGACTCATTATCTCCTGTGACCGCAGGGTCATGATAGTTTTCAGGTAAATCCTCTTCTTTTCCTGTCAATAAAATCTTTCTTTCTTCAATGAGATCAGGTGTGTTATCATATAATTCTTTCTGTTCTTTACGGTCAAATCTGCCGCAGATGCTTCCTGACGAGCCTTTTTCTTCCCCGTTTATATAGATTTTTCTTATGTGACATACATTTGCACAGAGATGGCATGTAAAGGATTTTATGGATATATTGCGGTTCTGAAGATCGAAACCTGCAAAGGACGTTTTCTCTGTATCGACAAAAAACTCCTGTGCGGCAAGGGCAGCACCTATGGCACCTGTAACATCATGATGGACATGAACATTTATCTTTTTTCCTGTAATATTCTCCATTGCAGCCACTACGGCACTGTTGCCTGCAACACCGCCCTGAAAATAAATATTGTCACCTATTTTTCTGTTATCCACCACTTTTTCTATATAATTGTTTACAATCGCATAGGCAAGACCTGCTACAAGATTTTCCTTTTCAAGGCCTGACTGCTGATGGTGTATTAAATCGCTTTCCATAAAAACAGTACACCTTGTTCCCAGGTCACCGGGAGTTTTTCCGTTAAAAGCAAGATGACTGAAATCATTCTTTATATCTATATTCAATCTTGCAGCCTGTTCTTCCAGAAAAGAGCCTGTTCCTGCGGCGCAGACCTTGTTCATTTCAAAATCCACTACTGTTCCATGTTCAAACCTTATATATTTTGCATCCTGTCCTCCTATTTCAAAAAGTGTATCTATAGAAGGATCAAAATGAAGAGCCCCTTTTGCCTGTGCCGTAATTTCATTTATGACAGTATCTGCTCCAACAAGATGACCTATGAAATAACGTCCGCTTCCTGTGACTCCCACACCTTTTACCCTTACGGAAGACTCAAATTCTTTTCCCAGTTCAAGAAGACACTGTTTTACTGTTTCCACAGGTTTTCCCGATGTAAAGAGATATTTTTTCCCGACAACATGGCCTGACATGTCAAGAAGAACAAGATTGGCACTTACTGCCCCTACATCTATACCGAGAAAGACATCTGTTATTTTTGAAAGACAGGGAGAACAACCGGTATAATTATCTACTGATTCTCTGGCAGGAAGGCATGGTAAATAACTTCTGTGGTTTCTGCTTATTTTGATTTCTTTTTCCAGAACAGTGATAAATTCTTTCAGGGAAAACTTTTTAGAAGAAGATTCTTTTCTGGCAAAGAGGGAAGCACCGTAGGCTCCCATAAGGAGGAAATGTTCCGGTATCAGGAGTCCCCCTTCGGGAAGATTGAGAAGTGTTTCAAAAGCTTTTCTGACTCCTCTGTTCGCAGCGACACCGCCCTGAAACTGTACCGGTTTCGGCAGGTCTCTTCCTTTACCGAGATTGGCAAGAAACCCTCTCGCAAGGGCAAAACACAGTCCGGAAACTATATCTTCTACAGGGACCCCTTCCTGCTGCAGATGTATCATGTCGCTTTTGGCAAAAACACTGCACCTTCCTGCTACAGGAGCCGGATTTGCTGATTTGAGTGCAATTGAACCGAGTTCGTCTACAGGAAGGCCAAGCCTTTTCGCCTGCTGATCAAGGAAAGAACCTGTCCCTGCGGCACACACGTCATTCATGCAGTTATCGCTTATAATTACTTTACCGGTTCTTTCATCTCTGTCAAGGAGGATTAATTTAGAATCCTGACCTCCTATTTCTATTATTGTTCTTATGTCAGGATTAAGATAAGAGGCACCTTCTGCATGAGCAATTATCTCATTTACTGCACTGCAGGAAAAAAGGTCCCTTAATATATTCCTTCCGCTTCCTGTAATAAATATATTATCCAGAAGCTCGTATTTTGAAGAAAGATCCTGTAAAACCTTGAGAAGAGTATGAAGAGGCTGTCCCTTTGTTCTTACATAGATACCTTCCTGTAATCTGGCATTGCTATCGATTATAACAAGATTAAGACTTATAGAGCCCAGGTCTATACCGGCATATATGGAATTTGACATAAATAATTATCTATTCTGGAACGCACACCAGGCAGAGGTAAAACCGGCACTGCCAAAACCTATAAGGACATTGCTGCCTTTCTTTAAAGTTCCGTCATCAATGGCAAGGCCCATTGCAAGAGGAACTGACGCAGATACGGTATTGCCGCATCTGGAATGAATATTATAGGCTTTATTTATATCCAGTTTGCTGAGTTTTATAACCTTTTCAGTCATAGGATCACTTGCGGCATGACTGAATATGATATCATAGTTGAATTTTTTCAGATACTCGTCTTCAAGGAAATGTCTGCAGATTTTAGGCAGAGCAACCTTGAACAATTTTTCTCCATAAGAATAAAATCTGAGAGGCTCTAATTCGGTAAGTTCTCCATTAGTATATTGCTTCAGATTCGGAAGAGGGATTTTGCAGAGATTGTGTTTTTCTCCCCATGTCTTAAAGGTAAAATAAAAATCATTTTCAGGACATGCCGTGAATATTGTAGCAGTCGCAGCTTCTCCTATGGTAACACCGGGGAAAAGATAATCTACTTCCTGATAACTCTTGAATTCAGTAGTTGTATATTCATAGGTATTGAATTCACAGTTCATAATCATAATATTCTTATAAGTTCCGCTTTTAGTATAAAGGTATGCCATCTGAAGAGCTCTCATCCAGCTTGCGCATGCGTCAAGTATATCAAACCCCGTGGCTTTTTTTAATTTCAAAGAATCAAGAAATACATTGCATGTTGCAGGCTCAATCCATCCGCGGCCAACTCCTACATAAAGAAGGAGATCTATATCCTTGGGAGACATATTTGCCTTTTCAAGGGCTTCTTTTCCTGCTTTTATACCGAACTGGAGGGAAGTTTCTCCTTCGGCTCTCTGATATCTTATATCAGAGCCAGATTTTTTAAAGAGATCTTCTATCTTCAGTTTGAGTTTCTTCAGATCTCCCTGGGACATATATTTACTGCTCTTTAATTCTACATCTCTCAAAATATCTTCGTTTGTTACTTTTTTACTGGGAAGAGCATACCCTATAGACTTTATTTTCATTATCTATTAACTCCTTAATTTGTAGGGATAATTCAATCTATAAAAAATGAATACCTTAAAAGAAGGCATTACAGTCAGTTTCATAACTTATTGATATCGTGACGCGTGACGCGAGTATTACTTATTCATTGGTTATGACACACATTTAAAATATTCTCTAAAAAATTACTAAAACCTTCCATAAAGTTCAGAAAAAATAAATTTATAAAGAAATCATATATCCTGTGCAGATATGACCTTTTTGCTCCCATTACGCGTAACGCGTAACGCGTCACGACTACACTTCTCTGAGTTCAACACTGCATTTGGGACAACTTATAGAGGTTTCTCCATCTCCTATAAGTACCGTTACAGCACAGTTATTACATATTATCCTGTTACACTGAGGACACATGCCAAATCTCATTACTTCTACCTTACCGAGCATATCAGTAGAAGCCTTTCTTGAAATCATCTTACCACATTTACCACATATAAAAGTTTCATCTTCTCTGGGAATTTTTCTGACATTATGAAACATTTTAATGGTAGAAGTAAAAAAGGTTGAAACCCTGTCTATAATACTTCCGCTGAAAATGTAATTCGGTTTCAGACTCCGTTTTTTCTTTTTATGTATCAGTTTAACGGCAGACAGTGCAGTTTCTTTTATCTGTTCATCTTCATCTTTAGTAAAAACCTCTATGGCCGGAAGTGCTTCAGTAGCTCTCATATAGCCGAGAGCCTGAATAGAAAGCCTTCTAACTCTTTTATCATAATTTGAAAGCTGTTCCTGAAAGTATTCTATACCATTATCGCCTGTTTTATTCAGGATTCTTATTATTGTATCCTGAAATTTTACATCATCCTTATTTTCTTCCAGAGTAAACATTAAAGGAATTAACACATCATTACCCATTTCAGCAAGCTTTTCTTCCGATATGTCTCTGGAAAAATCTTTATTCTTTCGTAAAATACCGACCAGTAATTCAAATGCACCGGTTCCGCCTATTTTGCTTATAGAAGTTATAATAATTTCTTTGGTTTTATTATCACAGTTCTGAAGTATTTTATTGAAAGGATGAAGGGCTCTTTTATCTTTTATCTCTCCCAGGGCTTTAGCAGATGCTCTTACAACCTCTATTTTACCATCTTCAAGAGCACCAAGTAAATCTTCCACAGCAGCCAGATTTTTAATACGGCCCAGGTAATCTGCCGAAGAAGCTCTCACATGCCAGCTACTATCTTTTAGCCCCTTTAAAAAAGGTTCTATTCCGATAACCAGCAAATTATCTATCTCTTCAGAGGCCATGTTCTGAATATCCCAGCTTCTATCGTTCAAAGCTCTCAGAAGTATGGTTACAGCCTGAATATTACCAATTCTTCCGAGAAATTTTACAGCCTGTTTTCTGTCACTTTCCCTGGGACTGCTGAGTTCATCGGAAAGTTTATCAATTATCTCCTGAACTACACTATTTATCTTATCTACAGTCTTTCTTGCCACTGCCCTTACTTCCGGATCGTTATCAGTCTGAGCAAGATGTAACATAGGGGTTAAAGCTCTATAATCACCGAACTTTCCGAGAGCTTCTGCCGCAGCTTTCCTCATGCGACTGTAGTCATCATTGAGACAGGCTATAAGACTTTTTGCAGCCCGTTCATCCCCTATTTTTCCAAGGGCTTCTGCCGCTATAGTTCTTACTGCCACATTATGATCAGAAAGAAGTGATGCAAGCGGTTCTACTGCATCAATGACTTTTTCATTTCCAAGGGTTCTTGCAGCAGATAATCTTACATATTCATCTTTACTGGATAAATCTTTTATGAGCTTATATGCTTCCAGCATAACTTTCTCTCCAAACCAATTTTTTGACATATTATAACATTTCTATTAATATAACTCGTAGCAAATTTTTTCGCCTTGATTTAGATGGAAAAACTCGATTGTTCCTTGTTTTTCCATAGGGTTTATTTGAATTTTTGTTATAATTTTCAAAAAATCTTTTAATTCTTCCTTTGTTAGCTTATTTATTATCTTGCTTATTTCTATTATTTTATCTGTATTATCTACTATTTTTTCTTTTTCTTCTACTATAAGAGACTTCTCTATTATTATCTCTTCACGTGAAATATCCTCTAATTTCGCCTTAAAAAGTTCTGGATTTATCCCGCGTGCAATTGCGTTGATTATATTATTCTTTTCATTCCTGAGCGAATTCTGCCTCTGTTTTAATTGCTTTATTTTTTTATCCGGTTTCTTTTTTTCTCCCGGCAAAGTTATATTTTTTTTAAGTTCTTTTTTTATTATGTCAATTATTGTTTTTTCAAGTCTATCGGCAGGAAGGTGGACAGAGGGGCAGATATTTTTTGTGTTTTTTCCGCTACAGAGATAATATCTATATTTCCCTGTATTTTTTCCTAAAATTTTACTTCCGCAAAGAGAGCAAATCAAAATACCTGACAAAAGGTAAAACTTATTATCTTTATTTTTTCCCCAGTTATCACTTCTTTTCCTTTGAGCCCTTTCGAAAAGTTCTTTTGAAATAATTGAAGGATAAAAATTTTCTTTTATTACTTCACCTTTTCCGTAAGAATATTCTCCCGTATATGCTCTATTCTTAAGAATTCTATATAAAGTTTGAAAACTCCAGAGGTCTCCTCCTTTTGAGGGCGGCAAAGTTTTGTTAAGATAATTAAGAATTTCTTTAAGAAATATACCATCAGCAGCCATTTCAAAGATTTTCTTCACTATAGGCGCGGTAGCTTCTTCTATTTCTACTTGAGAATGGAATTTATTATCCATCTCTATTTTTTTTATTTGATAGCCCATCGGAACTGAACCGCCAGGGAAATACCCTCTTTCTAAAATTTGTTTATGACCTTTCTTTACTTCTTTTGCCAAATTCAGAGAATAGAATTCAGAAACTACTTCCAGGATGCCGGAAATGAGTTTTCCGTAAAGGTCGTCTGTAAATGGTTCAGATATGGAAACGAGATCTACTTTATATCTTCTTAAAAGTGCTTTGTAAGTTACAGCGTCGTCTCTATTCCGGGAAAATCTGTCCAGTTTATGAATTAGAATTACAGAGAATTTCTTTAATTTCGCGTCGGAAATCATTCTCTGAAATTCCGGCCTCTGTGAGATTTTCCCCGACTCTCCCCTGTCTGTGTATATGTCTGTTACCTCCAGGTCTTTACTATCGGCAAAATCTTTACAGGCTTTTATTTGGGCCTGGATTGAATTTTCGACGTCTTGCAAAAATGAACTAACACGGCAGTACAAAACTGCCTTTTTTTTTATTCTTTGTTTTCCATTATCCATTGATTTAATAAGCCCTTTTTAAAAAAATTATTATAACATTTTAAACATAGTCCATGAGAAGAATGTTTTATAAGGAAAATTGAGCATATATTACAGCAGTTTTCTTCATAACTTCACCGGCTTTTGTTTTCTTTTTATTTTACCACAAATCTGATATGAAAGTATATAAAAAAAAGCCCTGGGAGAAATCCCGGGGCCTTTCTTTTTTTATTTGTACGATTATTATCATAATAATTATTTTAGTTTACTATATTTTTCTATCCAGCAAGCAATATATTCAACGTCATATTTGTTTTCTAATGCTTCTAAGTAGCTAGCCTTTCCATAAGGACTTTCCTTTTTTCCATATAACTTTTAACTTTCTCAGCAAATTCTTGGGATACTACACAATTTAATTCAGGCATATCCTTTTTTTCATAATAAATATCAAAGAGGCCGGCCTTTTTTCTTTCTAAAACTTCAACTATTTTTGTATTTTCAATTTCTTTTATGTTTACCATCTCCCATTTTTCTTTTTTTAACAAGGAAATTTTATATAATTATACTTTACCTTATATAATATATTTTAACATTTTTTATTTAAAAAATAAATGATGTATTTAACAATTAAATGACAAATAAAATAGGTGAATTGCCTTTTTGGCATCTTCACCTGTTCTATTTAAGTTAATAAAATTACATAGAATAGAATTTTATATTTTATTTTTCCGTCTTTTATATTATATCTTTAAACATAAAAAGTCAATTTTGCACTTGCTAAATGCCATTTTTATAATATTTTCTTTGATTTTTTTCACACTATTGATTTTATTGATTTTGTTTAACCTCTAATTACCAGCTCCTCCGGACTGACCAGGTTAGCAATTGCAAAAAATCACATAACCATCACATAAAGGAAAGCTGATTTTACACGGCTTTTTTAAACTTTTGTTTGTTCCGGATGCGGGAAGGAAATCATAATCATATAAACCGCTCTTCTAAATATGATATAAAATCCAGGGAGTTCATGGTGCTCATCATCTCTTCCTGAAAATAGTCATCAAGTTTTTTCAATTTATTTTCAGATTTCCTTACTTCCAGTTCTGGAGTCTCTTCCTCTTTTTCTTTCCCTTTCTCTTTTTCTGCCATATGGCACGTCCTTTCTGTGGTTTATTTACCATTCGAAACAAGAATTTTATATATTATAACCCGTTAAAAATATTATTGTAAAAAAATTATAAAACTTTGTAAGTGAGCACTAAGGAGAGATAAAGATAATAACAGTAACGGTTACATTTACAAAAGAAAGAAATTTACAATAAAGAAAAGATAGTTCTTTTGTTTATCAATAGTCCATTTGAACTATATCAGTGAAAAGTTGAAGGTACATGATATAATTTTTTTAGAAGTTAAAAAAAATACACTATAACATATGGATTTGTTATATAATAAAGAGAGAGGGCACACCCCTGGCAGTCACCTTACAAGTCAGACAGCCGAGGTGGCCCTTTTTAATTCAAACTTTTTTAATTATTCTAATAATATAATATCATAAAAAATTAAATAAAGAAAGGATTTGTGAAGATGATTGAAAAGCTATCTTTTCTCGCATATGAGAAAATTAATTGTTTACTTGAAAAAATTCTTCCCATGGAAAAGAGAAATGAGGAAAGGAGGCAAGAATTAAAAAAATACGGGATGAGTTGTTTCTTTCTGGGTTACCAGTTTGCGAACCAAATAAAAGAGGGAGAAGGAGAAGTAAAAAATAATTGATATTACGCTTTTGTGTCCGGTAGTTTTATCGGACTTTTTTATTTACTTATAAATAGGTATACAAATTATATTTTTTTATGTAAAAATCACTTAATTGGAGGAGAGATTTCCAGATCTTCCAGTCTCAGTTCATGCTCTTTTACAGTAGCAGAGAATATATCTTGCTTTGCAGATAGTCTATCCAGTTTTCTGTTTACTCCTGCTATTTCTGAGTCTAAATTATTTCCAATTGTTTGCACCATGCCTGACAGGTCTTTAATATCTTTCTTTAATTCAGTTTTAAAAGACTCCTGGCCTTGTTTCAGTTTATCCAGCTTCTCTTTTGTTTCTTGCTTAAATTCCCTGAGTTCTAATTTTACTTCTTTTAATTCAGTTTCTATCCCGGTAATTTTACTGAGTATTAAGTCTAATTTTTCTTCCATATTCATCACCGCCTGGTTATATTATAGCATGAAACTATCAAAAATCCTGATGTACAAATTACATTTTTTCTTGTATAATAATAAAAAAGGAGTGATTTTTAATGCCTGTATACCATTTCATTTTCTTAGCTTTAATAATGCCCGGCTTTATATCTCATTATATTTATACAGATATGAATATAAAGATAAGACCCAAATCACAATTGGAAGAGGTAATAAACGCTTTAATATATAGCCTTATAATAACAATTCCTTACGGTCTTGTAATTCTGTATGGTTTTAAGATTAATAATGCCAATATTTTAATGGAAAAATTTACATCCATAACTTTCATTCTTTTTTCAATTCTTTTTAATGTAGGAGTAAGTATATTGCTGGGAATGTATCTGTATAATGTAGAAAAATTTTATATGTGGTTTGTTAACGGTGTCAGGGTTGAAGAAAATAAAAATGAAATAACAAAAACAGATTCTCTTTTAGAGAATATATTAGACGGTACGGATGATCAGGCTATAGAAATAATAGACAAAGAAAATTATACAATTGGAAAAGGGTTTATTGGAAAATTACATACTTCCTCGAAAGAAATATATATAAGAAATATACAAAATATAGAACTTAATAGAGAATGTTTTACCTCTAAAGATATAGATGGTATTTATTTCGACTTAAATTCCGGTATAAAAATAGTAAAATATAAATTAAATAGATACAATGAAAAAGTGAAAGAAATAGAAAAAGAATTTGAAAGATTACAATTATCTCATTCGGGAAACCAATAATTTTATCACTTGTTCTTACTGTCTGATGCACTTATCTGATGCTTTTGGTTTTGCTGATTTTGCTGGTTTTGTTGTATTTGCATTTGCATTTGAAAAATTCTATCCTGATTAGATGAATCCCAAGTAGCCAAACGTCCCTCGGAAAGCTCTATTTTTTCACGAGCTCCATCCAATCTTTTTGCATCACTTCTTGTTTCTACCAGTTTTTTAACATTATCATTTTCCATTTTTAAATACCTGCCTTTCTCTTTATATATTCATAGGATCATCCTACACTTTTGCCCGGTTACTCAATAGCTTCCAGCTTAACAATTCTTTCCTCATGATCTTCCAGCTGGTTAGAATGTTCCATCTGCCTTGACCTTAACACAGGGAGTTCCTGTTTTGTTGTATCGGTGAACTGTTTCGCAATGCTATCTGTATTAACATATATCCTATCAAGTTTAACGTCTAAACTCTGGAGACCTCTATCTATTTTATCTTCCAGTTTTACAAAAGCTTTAAATGTTTCTTTTGTTAAATGGTCAAAATGTTCCTGTTCTCTTTTGTCCAGTTTCTTTTGACCTTCTTTTAACTCGTTAATGGAGCTTTCCATTATATCAAGCTTGTTTAATATCAATTTTAATGTTTTTTCCATATCATTACCTGCTTTCTATACAAGCTTTTATCCTTCCAAAATAGAAAGTCTATCCTCATGGTCTCTCTGCCTGGCAGATACAATAAGTAATTCTCCTTTAGTATCTTTGAATAATTTGACCATTTCATCCATTTTAGAGAATAAATTATCATACTGTTTATCCATTTTTTCTTCCAGATGCTTAAAGCCATTATCAATTTTATTCTCTATTTCTACCTGTCGAGTGATAATAAATTTACTTAAATCTTCTGATTTTTTGAATTTATTATTTATTTTTTTTTCGAGTTTTTTTAGTTCTTCCATATTGTTACCTGCTTTCTTTATTGTTTCCAAAATTCATACCATTTCTTAGGTGGTTTACATGGTTGATTTTGATTGATTTCAAATATTTTTTGTTTATATTCCTGAACTGGTATATCTACATTCATGTCAACTTTGATAGTTATGATTTCTGTTTTTTTATTTTCAATCAGATTATTATGTTTTACTGGAACTTCTAAAGACGGTGTATTTTTATTAATTATATCTGGTATAGTATTTAACATCATCTGTAATTCAGGATTATCTTTATTTTTTTCTTTTAATTCTTTCAACCTTTTCTTTATTCCTATTTTTGGATATAAATTAAAGGCTATTTCGAAATTCTTGATAGCTTCTATCTCATCATTTAAGGCTTCGTCAATTTCTCCCTTAATCCTATATGCCCATCCAGTATAATAAGGACTATCATGAAAACCTCGTTTAAAGGCTGTGTCTAATAATTCTGTAATATTTTTTGCATTTTCTATAGTTACCTTACTTTTTAATTTACTAAATTCTTCTTTAGCTTTATCTACGAAATAACAACCATCGGTATTATTAAGTGTATGTTCAAGGCTATCTTTCGCGAGTTTTTCTTCATCTAAAAAACTTCCAGAAAAATCATAGGCATATTTTCCTGTTAATCGCCTGTATTTTAAATATATTTTCTTTTCAGCTTCATTTATTTCATAAAAATCCGATCCACCACCATCCATTTGCCATAAAAGAGTTTTGTCGCAAAGGTCAAAGAAAGAAAAAGTGCAACTATCTTTTCTGCTATTACTATTATTGGTACTACAAACAGCAAAATTACCTTCAGGAGAAAGCCCTATGTTGTCTATAAGGGCATTATATTTTTTCTTTATTAATACTTCCCCTGATTTATTCATAGCATAGAATGTGCCTTTTAATTTGTCTAAATCATTTGCTACAAAGAAAATAAAATTACCATTATTAGATACAAAAAAATCCCCACCAACACCAATATTTTTATCAAATTTCTTTAAAACAAATTCATTATTTTCTAATAAAACATATCCATTTTTATCTCCGATTGTTCCCCATCCTAAAAGGTACTTTTTATTCGGAGATATAGAATAAACTCCAAAGAATGATCCTATAGTTACAAAATTATCATTATAATCTATACGCATAATGCAAATCTTTCTTTTTGTAATTACAATTTCTTCGGAGTGGTAGCTATATGCACCACTTTCCCGACAATATCAACTTCAATATCCTTACCAAACAAAACCTTTTCCCCTTTTCCATCGTAGAACTCAGGAAGTCCATTTTTGAAGCGAATTTCTTTTAATACAGGATATACGTCTCCATTATCGTATATACAGATAGCGGCAATATCATAATTAGAAGGAGGAACTTTCTTTATAAAGCAAATCGAGCCAGGTTTTATCCCATGTTCCAGCATAGAAGAACCTCTGGCGGTGATGCAAAAATCAGGAATTTCGATATCATCAGGATATCCTTTGTAGCCTTCTACAATATTATCTGTGATAGTGAAAGGTCTACCACAAGCAGCGTTACCCGAAATGTGAGGACATTTTTCTGTATAAGGGGTAGAGACTGGAGAGGTTTTGAGTGGGGGTTTTTCTTTTCCCTCTGCTTCTTCTGTGGCGTCTCGATCTGATGTTTTTAAGTTTTTCCATTGAATTTCTAAATTATCTTTATCAATAATTATTTTATCTATTGTTTCTTTATAAAATAGTTTCTTTTCCTTTGAGTATAATTTTGATATTAATTTTTTCAAACTTATAGTTTTTTTATTTTCAGGAAAATAAATATTTACTTCCGGTACATGCTCTTCTATTGCTTTATTTATTTCTTCTATAGGTATAGTTTTTTCTGATATTTCTTTTAATTCAATTTTATCAAAGGGAATTAAAAGAGAATTTCTATCTATAATCATTTCTCCCTCACCCGTCAGTAACCAATTAAGATTTATCTTGAATTTATGATTAATTTTAATTAACATGTCAGAGGCTGGTTTTACTCTTCCTATTTCATATTTACTTATTGCGGTGACAGGAACTCCTAATTCTTCTGCCATTTCTTTTTGAGACAACTTTAAATATTTTCTTACTTCTTTCAATCTTTCTTTCATAACACCCACGCCATTTTTTTTATTTATAATTTTAATAACAAATTTTGGATATAATATTGACAAATAACAAATTTTGGATATAATATAAACATAAGATAAATTTCTTTATTAAAGGATAACACAAAATGGTTACAAAGGCAAATTTAAACTTAAAAATTAAATTATTGGAAAACGGGATTAAGCAAAAAGAAATTGCTGAAAAAGCCGGTGTAAACGAAACGTTGATATGTAATATTATTGCCGGTAGAAGTAAAAGTAAAAGAGTAATTTCTTTTATAGAAGATTATATTAATAAATTGGAAGAAAAAAAATAAAGTTTTTTCAGGCAAAGTAACACACTGCCGGAAAAAACTTCTAAACCCTAAAACAATAATATCACAAAAATGTGTAAAAGTAAACACATTTTGTGTCAAAAAAAGCACATAAAAAAAGAGAAAAGGAATCGAAAGGGGAAAGAGTGTGACTTTCGGACAAAAAATAAAAAGAATGAGACAGGAAAAAGATATGTCTCAAGAAAAATTGGCACTGGAAGCAGGAATAGAAAGAGCGGCTTTAAGCCGGATTGAACACGATAAGACAAATGTAAGACTGGTAACGATAGAAAAATTGGCAATGGCGCTGGACACGACAGCCAGCGAACTTTTAAAGGATTAAGGAGGTGTGATAGGTGGAAAAGATTGAATTTCTTCAAAATGTAATCGGAAATCTGCAGAAAGAAGAGGAAAAAGAGAAACAGAAGCAGGAAGAGATTGAAGCAAAAGAAAGACAAAGACAGGAAAGAGAAAAAGCAGATAGAGAATGGAGACGGCCATATACTGAACTCAAAGAAAATTTCTATACAAGTCTCTGTGAACTCGGTATTCAGATATGTAAAAAAGAACAATCCCAAATAACTCTCGATGAATTAAAAGTGTTACCTGAGATTGCAAAAATAATTCTGGATACTCACGCTGGAGACATTTGTTTACGATGGTAATTATTGTTGTTTTTCGAGTTCTCTGAGTTCTCTGAGTTCGAGGAAAAATCAAGAAAAGGTAACTTATGAAAAACCTTACCACTGTAGAAAAAATCAAAGTTCTTCTTGAAAGAAAAGGTAACTTATGAAAAACCTTACCACTGTAGAAAAAATCAAAGTTCTTCTTGAAAGAAAAGGATTAAAACAGCAAAGATTTGCTGAGCTTATAGGTCTTTCTGAGAGGCATGTCAGTAGAATTTTAAACGGTGAAGTGAATATAAAAAAGTTAAGAAAGGAGGTGATTGATAATATTTCCGAAGCACTGGATATTCCAGTGCAGAAACTATTCTACGAAAAAGGAGGGAAAGGGAATGGTAAAAGAAAAAAAAGCCCCGGACTCTGATAAGTTCAGGGACATCACAAATCAACAAAATAATACCACATCTACAGAAAATGAACAACTTTTAGATTATTTTTTCCAGAAGGCTGTAGAAAAAGTTCACAGATTAAATCTCCTTTCAGAGGAGGAACCCATAAAAGAACCTTCCCCGGAGGAAACGCCGGAATTAATTTCACCAATGGAAACTCCCTGTTCTAAATTAAATTTTGCAAAGCATGAAACAAATATTTTCAATCACATTTATTTCTATCTTTACGGGGAGGAGGTCGCGTAATATGCCAGCAGTTTTAGAGAGAAAAGAAATGATAAATCTTCGTGATTTACCCTCAGAACTCCAGAGAATTTGTTTTAAAGCAATAAACAGGATTTACTGCCCTCAATGCGGCTTTGAATTTACAAAGGAAAACTGCTTCGACAATTGCCAGAGTGACCCGCAGGAACAAGAAGAGTATTACCATTGCTTTAAGTGTGGGTATGACTCCAGATACGAGAAGAATGAGGAGGTGCCTTTCGAATGATTATTAATTACGGAAATGCCTATTTAGTTCTTGAAGCTCAGAATGATTTTATTTTAGATGCTATCAGGATGGAGTACAAAGACAGGTTTAATATCTGCGCCAGGGCAAAGCACAGGACAGAAGAAGTAGAAAGAATTCAGCAAAAGTGTGCTGAAGTAATACAGGTTTGCAATGCAGAAGTTGAGAGAAGAAGGATGAGGGTAGCGGCATGACCTGGCAAAACCTTTCTATCATATTTCAAGCAGCTATTCACTCAATAGTTTTTTGGTGGTTTGTAATTGCAGTAGGGATAGCGGCTATAGCTACAGTAGGAGACCCGAAATTTAAGGAGGTGAAATAATGCACGGAATACAGACAGTAATCGTATGTCACGACTGTAATAAACACTGGCCCATAAGAATACCTGCCGGAAAAGTAATTTCAGAAACTCTGAGGACTATCTGCCAGGAGCATAAACCAGTAGAGAAAGAATTGCAGGAAGCAGTTAGAAAGCTTGAGAGAGCTTTATGGAATTAAATTTTACTCCCGCATGGGAGAAATAAAATAAAAGGAGATGTAACAAAATGAGTTTTATGGAAAGTATGGGAATTATGACAAGCGATGGAGTTTATGAATTATTGGAAAATGGAGTTTATAGCGCAAAATTAACGTCTATCGTACCTTATCAAAGAGCAAAATATCAAAATCCAAACGAAATGGAAAACGCCTTAAAATGGATATTTGAAACTACTACAGAAAAAACAACCAAGGACACGCCTTTCAAAATAAGCTATCTCACCTCAGCTTATTATACAACTTCCAGTAAAAACAGAATAAGACCACTTGTACAGGCAATTTTCGGAAAGATATTATCAGTGAATGAGTTTAAAGAACTGGAAGAAAATCAACTTATTGGTCAAGAATTACAGATAATAGTGAAACAGAATCCTTCCGCAAAAGATCCTAATAAAATATATAACAATATTACAGAATTTTTACCCCGCGCAAAGAAAACACAGCCTTTTTATAATGGAACAACTAAGACCACACAGCCGCCACAGCCAGATAAAATAACACCCGACACAATTGAAAGCGTAAACTGGCTCAGAGAAGAATTAAAAATGACACCGAGAGCTTTTTATGAATTTATCAGCGAGCAGCTCCAAAAAAGAGTTTCAAATATTGTAAATATCACAGAAAAGGAAGGCAAGCAGATATTCTATCTTCTTGAAGCTATGTTGCCACAGAAAGACGAACCGGAGGAAAAGAAAGAACTGCCGGCAGAAACGAAGCTGGAAGAAGCAGATTTAGATACTGAAGACGTTCCATTTTAAAGAAGCTCCTGCCGGATGGCCAACCCTTACATGACCATCCGGCGGTTAGCCAGGTTCGAAACTGGCAGGAGCAATAGAAAGAAAAGATTTAAGGAAGGATAAAAATATGTTAAATACGAAGAATATACCAGGAGAACTAAAGCAGCTAAAACAATGGGTTTTATGGCGATTTATTCACAAGATAAACCAAAAAAAGCCCGCGAAAGTTCCATATCAAGTAAGCGGTCAAGAGGCAGGAACAAATAATCCGGACACATGGAACGATTTCGAGGCGGTAAACAATAAATTCTCAGGAAACGGAAAAAACTTTTCAGGTATAGGTTTTGTATTTTCAGAAACAGATCCTTATGTAGGAATAGATTTTGATGATTGCGTTGATGAAACCGGGAATATAAAAGAAGAAGTATTAAACTGGGTAGAAAAATTTGCCTCTTATACTGAATATTCTCAGAGCAAAAGAGGAATTCATATAATCTGTAAGGGGGTAAAACCGGGTCATAGAAAACAAAAGGGAAATATAGAAATTTATGATAGAGTCAGATATTTTGTTTTTACTGGCAACGTGATAAATAATTTCAAAGAAATAAAGACCTGCCAGGATGCTATAAATGAATTCTACTATACAGTATTTAAAGAAGAGGAAGAAGAAGAAAAAACAATACAGAAAGAATATAAAAGAACATACTCACCTCCTGAAGATAAAGAAGAATTTTATAATAAAGTTTTGCAGGTTCTGGAAGAAAGAGGACAGGGGTTATTTTCAGATTATAACGAATATTTCCGTTTTTGTATGGCTTGCAAAAATACTGGATTCGCTTATGAGTCAATAGACCTTATACTGCAACAATCAAAAAATTATAATTATACTCAAAATATAAAAATGTATGAAAAATTGGTTCCAGACGGCAGGGCTGATTTTGGAACCGTTTATTATTTTGCAAAAAAAGCCGACAATTACAGATTAAACGAACTATTAACAGCTAAAAAAGAATATGCAGTTGCAAAATTTGGAAGATCTTCTTCTCCCACTACAGAAGAAAAACAAGAAGTTTTATCTGTGGCTGAAGAAATCATAAAAAAAAAGGTTAAAAAAAAAAGCAAGGCAGATATACTCTTTGAAGTTGAAGATTTCTTTAGAAATCAGTATAAATTCAGGTTTAATGTAATTACTTATAAGCCTGAATATTCTCCCCTGGGCTCTGACAATTGGATAGCTGTAGATGATGGATTTGAAGCGGCTTGCTACTTTCAATTAATAAGAAATAATATCTATTTTAGCAAAGATGATATCCACACTCTTTTTATTAATCCCGATTTTTCTCCTCCGGTGGATCCGCTTAAAGAATATTTCGATAGTTTACTATACGACAATCAGAGAGATTATATAAAAGATTATACAGATTGCTTTATTCTTCTGGATGAAAAAGAACGAAAAAACTTTGAAATAATGTTTAAAAAATGGTTTGTCGCCATCTTAACAAGCATCTATAACGATAAATTTTGCAATCAATGTATTTTTATCGTCGTAGGTGAGCAGGGTGAAGGGAAAACCACTTTTCTTAATAATCTGGTTCCTCCAACACTTAAAACGTATCATCAAAACGGGGGAATTGATTTTTTGAGTAAAGATAGCCAGTTAGCTATGGCCGGGAAGCTCCTTATAAATATTGATGAACTGGAAAGTTTTTCAAAACAGGATATAGATCTTCTTAAAAGCAGGGTAACAGCTCTGGATTTTGATGTAAGACCCCCATATAAAAAACATTCAATAAAATTTAAAAAAAGATGCTCTTTCATGGCATCTACGAATAAGACCGGATTTCTTTCTGACCCCACCGGGAGCAGAAGATTTCTTATAAATAATATCTTAAAAATTGATTATAAAAGAGATATTAACATAGATCAGATGTATGCGCAGGCAAAAGAACTCTATTTCTCAGGATTTACGTATTTCTTTAATAAAGATGAAATAAAATATTTAACCCAGAGAAATGAAATGTATGCAATAGAAAGTATAGAAGAACAACTGCTTTTAAAACATTATCAGCCGGGAGAAGACTTGTTTTTATCAGCCACTGAACTGGCTGGAGAACTTGAAAAGAAAGGAGATTTCCCTGTAAGAGTGGATAGCCTTTTCGTAAGAAAACTTGGAACTTTCCTTACAAAACATGGTTTCAAGAGAAAAGGCGTTAAGGGTCGATATGTGTGGTGTGTAAGTGAGAAAAAATATAGACCAGGATTTGAACAAGATTTACCTGTACCTTTTTAGTGTAAGTGGTGTATAAGTTATGTAACTTGCAAAAATAGTTACACAGATAGACAGCGTAAAGGAAAGAATAAAAATGTGTAAGTGTGTAAGTGAAGTTGTAAAACTTTGGAAAAACTGTAAATTCTCAAAAACTCTAACCTCTAAGGTAACAACCTTACTAAATTCTTATGTAAACTGTGTAAGTAAAATATACTTACTTAGTTACATAAAGAATAGAAAAGTATTATATTATATAGCTTTTTTGGTTGTGTAAGTGAAAATTTTCACTTACACAGAGTTACACAGAATTATACTCCTATACTGCGTGAAGAAAGAAGTAGAAAAATGATACAGATGGCGAACAGCCTGACCTTTTCGATACCAGGCAGAGCAAAGCCCTGTGTGAGAACCACGCAAAAACAAAAATGGGTGGATAAAAACTATAAAGAATATGAGGTTTATAAGTCACGTATAAAAGAAAATGCTCTTGGTGCTATGTTACAAGAAAGAGTGAGTCAAATTACAGATCCAGTGGGAATAACAGCCAGTGTATTTATAAAAGGCAAAAACAGAGGAGATATAGACAATTATTGTAAGTCAATTCTTGACGGTATACAGGCAACAAAGAGAAATCCGCAGGGATTAATAAAGAATGACAGGCAGGTTGAGAGTATAGCAGTTGATCTGTTTTCTGTAGAAAAAGAAGAGGATCAAAGGGTTGAAGTTACTCTCTGGTGGTAAATAAATAATATAAAAAAAGGAGTGTATTAATTAATGAATATAAAAAACTGGAGGTTGAATAAAGCAATGGACATTAAGAAAAGATTACAAAATTTAGTTATAAAAATTGATGCTTTGAAAGAAATAAGCTCAGACGGTTCTCCTGGTTCTACTGAATACAACACAGGAGTAACTAAAGCCAGAGATCTGGTTATAGGAGAAATAAGTAAGGTGAATTGTAATGTTTGCAGAGTTAAAGAAAATAAAGAAATGGAGGTTGAAGTATAAAAGTGAAAACATCACCAGAGAGATTAAAACAGGTAAGAGAATGGCAGAAACGCCATAAAAAGTATCTGGCAAAATACAGGAGAAGGTATGATAAGAAAAATCCAGATAAAGTGAAGAAACATCAGGAGAAATTCGGGAAAGAATATAATCAGGAATATAGAGAGAAAAACAGGGAAAAATTAAGGGAATATCAACGGGAATACTGGTATAAACGAACTGCAACAAAAGAGGATGAAATGGTAAAAAAACAGATAAGAAAGATAATATCTTTCCAAGAAAAGGAGGCTGAAGTAATTGGATAAACAGGAAAACATTATCTATTTAGACGTTGAAACACAGCTTCTTTCTGATGATGTTGGCGGATGGGGACATATAGACAAAATGAAAGTTGCTATAGTGGTGATTTATAGCAGTAAAGAAGATAAGTTTTATCACTTCACCGAAGGAAGTATGTTTTATCTTTTAGATAAGCTTAAGGAAGCTACCCTGGTCGTAGGGTTCAATATCAAAAATTTTGACTATAAAGTTATGCAGCCCTATTACTTGGATTTCGACTTAAAAACCTTACCTACTTACGACATACTTGAAGAGTCAAACAAAAAACTTGGCCACAGGATCAGTCTTCAGGCATTTGCTGAACCTACTTTGAATATTGGAAAATCTGCAGATGGGCTCAAGGCTGTCGAATGGTTTAAATCTGGAGAGATACAGAAGATTATCGACTATTGCAAGCAAGATGTAATAGTTACCAGGGATTTATATTTATTCGCAGAGAGAAATGGATATTTGAAATTTAATGACAAGAAGACCGGGAAAGAGAAAGTTGTTTTTCTGGAGGTATGAAAATTGATTACTCTTAATGATATAGACAAAGCAGTCCTCAGACTTCTCCGGGCAAATCAAAAAGAATTCCGGGAAATTGAATCAATAAAAATTCAGATAAAAGTTAAAGATAAGATTTTGCCCATGGTTTTAAAAGAAGGTGGAATATATTTTGAAGAAGATAGAAAGTGACCATACTCCTCATACTTGTCTGTATTGTAAGCACATAGGCAGGTGTGGTAAATGTATTTTATTTAAAAAGATAATGCCTTTGATGGAAGAGAATAACTGTGAATATTGGACAGTATTTTACGAGAAAGGATGATAAAAATGTTAATAGAAGGTTTTGAGATATCAAAAAAGATGCTACAGGACTGGAAAAGAGAAGAGGGAAAAGCTTATAAAATAGAGAGAATGAAACAGAAAGGTACGTGGAAAAACAACCCGGATTACAATAAAGAGGTAGGAGTAATAAAACGGATTGACCCTGTTGTAAAAATCAGAGGGAAAAAGAAAATTATAAGAATAAATGGTCGGAAGGTAGAAAAAATTATAGGTGGCGTTCCAGTGAAATACTCAGAACTTACTCAGGAAGAACAGAAGGAGTATAGGGAAAATATTGAGAGAGAAGAAAGAGCCAGAGAAGAAAGAGTCAGAGAGGTAGAGAAATGAAACACGTCATTCAGTTTAGCGGTGGGCTGGCCTCTGCTTATGTTGCCTGGATGTGTGTTGAAGAGTTTGGAAAAAACAACTGCATATTGTTATTTCATGAGACCGGCGTAGAACATCCCGACAATGTAAAATTTAAAGAAAATGTGTGTAATTTTCTTGAAATAGAATACGTTGAAATAAGTTATGGGATGGATTTATGGGATTTGATAGTAAAACAGAGATGCCTTCCTTCTTATTTTCAACCTTTTTGTACGAGAATGTTAAAAATGGAACAGGGTTTTAAGTTTCTGAAAAAATTAAAGGAAAAATTTATAGTTTATAATGGCTTTGGAGCTCATGAACCTAAAAGAGTAATGAGGGCAAATGAGTTAGGAAAAAGAAAAGGTCATACAGTTCACTCTCCTCTTTATGAACAAAATATTCCAGATAAAAAGGTTATGGAAATTATCCGGGATGAATGGAACATAAAAATACAAGAGCCATATATGCAAGGTTTTGAACATTGTAATTGCTTACCTTGCTTCAAGGGCGGACAAAAACATTTCAAAAGAGTCTTTCAGTATTATCCAGAAGCTTTTGAAAAGGCGAAATGGGCAGAGAAAGAAATAAGTAGAATTAAACAAAAGGAGTTCACTGTTTTTACAAGGGAAGAGAAAACGGGAAGATGGACATATAATTCCAAGGGAAAAAAAGTAATTGAGACGGAAACGGTTAAAATTTCTTTAGGAGAACTTGAAAAAATATGGGTGGAGGAACCGGTAAAACCACAGACGATGAGTTTTAATCATTCTGATGACTGGGAGCAATTGGATTTATTTGAGGTGGCAGCATGAAAAACATAACAGCAAAGTCTTATTTTAGTGGAGCCGGTGGCATGGATTTAGGATTGCAAGAATCTGGCATAGACATAATCAGGTCATACGAGATTGACCCTATATGCTGTGAAACCCTGAGAAGTAATTTTTCTCACGATATCTTTCAGGAAGATATAACGAAAATTACAGTTTTCAGTCAGCCACAGTCAGATGTAATTATCGGGACATTCCCCTGTCAGAGATATTCCCGAATGGCGGACATAAAAGGAACTCGAACAGGGGATGATTTGTTTCTTCATTTTTTCAGACATATAGCCCTGGAACGTCCTGAGATGTACGTGATTGAAAATGTTCCAGGAATGAGGAAGTTTGCGGTTACTATGGAGGCTTTAACCAGGCTCCCGGATTATTATGTGAGAATAGAGTGTCCAGTCAACGCTTCTATGTGGCTACCTCAGTCCAGAAAAAGGCTTCTTTTATTTGGAACTCGTAAACCGTTTAATTCTTTTCAATATCCTTTGTTCGGAAAGCAGGCAATTATCGGGGATATTCTGGAAAGAGATCCAGAGATAAATATTCCGGATTACGTGAAAAGTAGATTAAGCGGGGCATATAGAGATAAGCCGATTGTTTCAAATATAAATGAGATTGCTCCATGTTGCCTGGCTCATTATGGCCGAGATCAGAGTACCAGACTGGTGAATGACGGAAGGAGAATAAGACCATATACACCTCTGGAATATGCCAGGCTCCAGGGGTTCCCGGATACGTTTAAGTTCTCCGGAGAGGTGAGTAATATTTACCGGCAAATAGGAAATGCGGTACCGGTACCTATGGCAAAATGGGTAGGAGAACAAATTCAAAAATACTTTAATTAAGGAAGGTGTGAGTAAAGAATGTGTCAGGCAGAAACAAATCAAAAAGTTTTAAACAGGAAAAGATATATCCGCCATGTTGCAAGAGTTGATAAAAAATGTTATGGACATCCGAAAGAAGTTATAAAACCCGGAGAAATTTATTACAAGAAAAGGTCAAAGACTTATTGTTCAGCTTATATCGATGAACAGTTACGTATCTATAAAGAGATACAAGAAATGAGAAAGAGGTGGGAATAAATGAAAGTAGATTACAGTAAATGGCGGCTTAACCCTGATGGTAATATTTTAGGTGTAGTTGGAAATTTCTGCATGAATGATTTACTGTGTTTTATTCAGGATTATTACATAGAACATGATGATACAGGGGATATACCTGAGTTTATTGATATAACAAAAGAGCAACAAGACTATTTTATATCTCAGGAAATAGTTGAAGGTGGTATAAAATTTAACAATGAAAAGTTATCAGAAATACAAACTCCTTATGGCGTAATAAAGATACTTCCCAGAGAAGTATGTAAACATTGTAAGCATGTATCAGGTGATAATAACTTTGATTTCTGCAATCATCCAGGACACCAAGAAAAATATCCCGGGTTTGTGGTAAATCCTAATAGAAATTATTGTAATGATTTTGAGGATAGTGGGAAGGAATTTAACTGCTATCAAGAGAGAAAAGAAGGGAAATAGCTAAAAGAAAGGTTTGGTGGTAAAAATTAATGGAAAGTATTTTAGAAAAGTTCTTGGAAAATTTGTCTTACAAAGTAGAATCATCGAAAGAACCCGGTATAAATAATCATGATTTTAATCAGGGTTTAGAAAAGGCCATGGATTTAATTATATCTGAGATTAATTCTATAAAAGAAGCCAGAGAGAAGGACGAAGAATTTAAAGAGGCTTTAAAGGAGACTATAGAAGCTATTGCCAATAAAAAAATAGAAGCTCCAGTATTACATTTTGAATACCCTGAAAATATGGAATATAAAGATTTTTACGAGTGGTTTCATAATATGGCACATTGTTTTGTAGGTATAGCAAGAATTTTTGAGCAACAAGAAAGAGGTTCCTGTTGTTGCGTTGACCGTGCCTGGAGAGATTGGATTATGCCTGAAGTGAAAAAGATGTGGAAAGCTTTGAAAAGCAGGAACAAACAAAAACTTTTAGAACTGGCAAAAAGAATAGATAATCTAAAAGACCCTGATATTAACTACTCATTATATAATCAGGGTATAGAAGAAGCAAGAAATTTACTCCTATGTGAAGCGGAAAAGATAAAAAAGGAGGGATAGAATTGACCAAAGAATTAAAAGATTATAGATTAAAAATGTTGAATAAAGAAAAAATACTTGATATTATCGGTTATAGTATGATCCAGAATAGTCAGGGGATATTTCTTCCCAAAAAGGAAGAAGATATTACTGTATCAATTCAGTATAATGAACCAGAGATAGATATAATAGAGGCAATAGAGAATGGTAATAAAGCAGTTAAATTAATGGAAGAAAGTATTAATCAGTTTGAAAGAGAAATAGAAGGAGAAAAATATATAAATATGCTTAAAGAAATTATTATAGAGGTAAAAAGTAAGCTTCATATAGATATGGAGGAATTAGTAAAAAAAACAGATGAAAAAATATTTCAATCTTCTATGATACCTTTTTTTCTTACTGATTTTAAAATAGAGCCTATGGTTATGTGTAATCCTTTAAAGCCAGTTTTAGCGGATTATCATTTTCCTATTCTTCCGTTATCTACTATAGATGAATATGAAATAGACGGCTATAAAAAATTAAAAAAGAAAAAGCTTTTTCTTAAAATTTTCTGCATTAAGTGTTTTAAAAAGAGAAAAATTCTTAAAAGAAATTTTAAGAATAAAGTGATAAAGTGTAAGAAATGTGGGGGATATATAAAAAAAATAAAGGAGGGGAAGGGCAAAAGTGACTAAAGGGAAGTGTTTAAGATGCGGAAAGGAACGAAAAGAGATATTCTTAAAATCTATATATTCACCTGAAAAGTTAATAGAATATTTAGGTTCAAAAGAAACCGGTTTTTATTCTGCTATCAAACCAAATGGAGGAACAGCCAATATTACAGAATGTTGCGGAACTATTGAGATAAATATTAATATAACTGGCGAATTTAAAGAATATATGAGAGAGGAGGGATGATTATGAAATATCAAGAAGGAATATATCAACGTCAAGAAATAGTTTATTTAAAAAATGAAGAGAAAAGAGAAAAAGATATTTGTTTCCTTGATATTATAGATAGGAAATCTATAGAACTTGCCTCCGCTATGGGTGTATCGGTAGAATATGCTAAAGGGCATATAATGGAAGCTATGAGGGAACATAGTCCAGAGGAAAAAGCCAGGTATAAAAAAGACACATTGAATTAAAACTTAAAGTGTGATAATATAAATAATATAAGTAAAGAGGAAGAAGTTTAGAGCTTCTTCCTCTTTTTTATTTACCAAAAATTAGGACAAAATTAAGACAGCTTTAGGACAAAAATTATGACAAAAATTGAAAAATTAGGCCTGGAAGAAAAAATAATAGGAGATAAAAAAAAGGGATTACCCTTGAGAGATATTGCAAAAAAATACAATCTATCTAAGGGCTCAATTGAGCATTTTTTAAATAGTAAATATATCACCAGGGATATTCAAAAACCTCTCACGAAAAGAGCCGAAAAAACAATTGAAGTAACAAATTCTTCTATCTTTGAAATAAGCGGAAAATTAGAGGAGTTACATAAAAAGCTGATAGAGTCTGAGAATGATTTTGAAAAAGACAGTATAAATAAAATCTTCTGGTTTAAGGAATTCAGGGAACAAATCAAGCTTGCGGCAACCCTGGTGAAACAGATTATTTCTTATGAGGAAGCCAAGAAATTCAGGCAAATACTTGTCGAAGAGATAGGAAAAGAAAGCAAAGATGTACAGCAGCGAATTATTAGAAGGATATACTCTTTTAGAAGAGTTGAATAATCCAGAGGTCTTTAAAGAGCTTAATGATATTAAAAACTCTTTACCTCTTCCGGAGGAAATAATTAATAAAACCCCTCTTTCTTTTAAAGATTTCTGTATAAAATTCCTTCCTCATTATTTTTCTCAGGATAATTGTGAACTCCATGAAGAAATTATCCGCCTGGCTGAAGATGACTCTTTTGAGTCAGTTCTTATTATTGCCCCCAGGGGTTTTGCAAAGTCAACTTATTGCTCAGTTGCGCTTCCTCTCTGGAGAGTGTGTGAAGGGTTATCTAAATTCGTTCTTCTTGTGTCTGACAGTTCTACTCAGGCAGAAGCTTACCTGAGAGATATCATAACCGAATTGGAAGAAAATGAGGATTTAAGAAGGCATTATGGTGAAAATATCCTTCCGAAACTTGATAAAAAGAAAGCTGTGGTGAAGTGGTGTGACAGGGATATTATAACAAGGAGTAATTGCCGGATTGCAGCCAGGGGAACAGGGCAGAAATTAAGGGGTATAAGAACCAGGCAGTATAGACCAGACTTCCTGGTTGTGGACGATATGGAGAACGATGAACATGTTCAAACTCCGGAGCAAAGAAAAAAAACTGAAAAATGGTATACCTCTGCTTTGTTAAACTGCCTGGAGCCGGATAAAGGCAGAGAATTCATAATCGGTACTATAATTCATTACGACTCTCTCTTAAAAAAATTAATGAAAAACGATAGCTATACCACCAGATTTTATAAAGCTATAAAAGATGATGGTACTGCTTTATGGTCCTCCAGATGGTCATTAGAAAAACTTGCAAAAAAAAGAAAGAAAATAGGTATTCATGCTTTTACGAAAGAGTTTTTAAATGATCCTCTTGACCCGGAAACAAAACCTTTTAGAAAAGAATGGCTCAAGTATTATACCCATGCTGAAATAAAAAATAAAAAATTAACTATATATCAGGCAATCGACCCGGCTATTAGTAAAAAAACTAAAGCTGATTATTTTGTTTTGATAACTATAGGAGTGGATGAAGATCTAAATATATATATTCTTGAAATATTTAGAAAGAAAATAGGATTTCCTGAGCAGGTAAGGGTTGTAAGAGAACAGTATAAAAAGTGGAACCCCCAAAGAGTAGCTGTTGAAGAAAACGGATATCAAGCGGCATTAAAAGAACAAACTTTAACAAAAGAGAGAATTCCTTTTAAACCGATTAAGAACATAAGTGATAAATATACAAGAATACTTACTCTCACGCCAGATTTTGAAAATGGAAAAATATTTATCCTTGAAAATATGAAAGATTTTGAAGATGAATATGAATATTACCCGGAGTCAGCACATGACGATCAGCTTGATTGCCTGGAAATGGATATCGGTTTAATAGATAAGAGTATTCATGAAGATGTAGATGTTGATGATTGTGTAGGCGGCTACAAAACAGAAATGATATAGGAGGTTTTTATTATGGGATTTATTGGAAAATTTCTTGATTTCGTGGGTGTTCAAAGAGTAAATAATATAGAGATAGAAAAAGGAATAGAGCAGAAACAGCAGGGAACTTCTGACCCTGCTTATGATTTTATTTTAAACGAGGCGTACAAACTGATAAATGCTGATTATACTGATAGATGCGACCTTGAAAAACTTGAGAAGATAAGCAGAGATGAAACCGTAAGCAATGCCCTGGATTTCCTTGCTTTTAATATTCTCCAAAAAATCAATCTCAATGGATATACCCATGAAAATAAAGCCATAGAAGAATGTGTAAAAAAATCCATAGAACATCACGAGGGTTCATTCCAGAATTCGGTAAAAGATATATTAAAGAAAGGTCTTTTTTATGGTTATAATTCTTGTCAGACTATATTTGATATAGTTGATAATAATTACCTGTGGGGTTGGACTGTGAATTATAACTCAGTAGATATTTCTTATCAGATAGCTAAAAATGATAGAAATAAAGAGTTTATAGGTAAAATCAAGATAGGAACCAAAGAATATCTGGCGCAAAATTTCATTCACTACATTCATGGTGATTTAAGTAATATGTATGGTTATGGCAGGGGGAATTATCTTGAAAAGTATTATGATTTAAAAGTAATGTGCCTAAAGATGTGGGCTGTCTTTATACAAAAATTCACTATGCCGACTCTCCTGGGTAAAACAAAAGGAAAAATAAAAGACCTGATGGACAAATTGAAAAAATGGACATGGCTTAATATTATTTGTCTTAATACCTCTGAAGATATAGATGAGCAGGTTGATGTGGTAGAGAGAAAGGCAGGACTCGGAGGTTCAAATGAATATATAACTGCTATCAGTTTTATTAATATGCTCATATATAGAGTTTTTTTCCTCCCTCCTCTTCTGGAAGCAGGGCAGGCAGGAGGCTCTTATGCTCTCGGAGATGTTCATTTTAAGATGTTTGATAAGGCTTGCTCTGAGATTGCCAGAGAATTTAAAGACCAGGTTCTTTTGGCTCAATGGGTTCAAACTCTTATTATAAACAACTTTGGAGAGCAGGATAGTTATGGCGATTTTGTAGAGGAAGATACCTTTACTCTTGAAGAGAAAAAAATGATGATGGAGATACTTGAAAAGCTCACGAACACCGGTTATCTTGACTCTATAGAAGATAATGAATTTGTAAGAAAGATATTCAAAATTCCACCAATGAAGAACCCTGCCGAAGCCCTTATGAAAAAGATGAAAGAGGAGATTGCCAATGCCAGAACTTTTGAGCCGGACACAACCCAGAACCCAGAGCAAAATCTCACAGAAGTTCAATCTCAGGTTCAATCCAAAAATTAAAGCTAAAATCGTCAGGACTTTTGACGCTCTTGAGCAGGGTTTTATTGGCCTTGCTCAAGAAGCTCTTGAACCCATAGAAAAGGATTTCCTGAATGAATTAAAAGATATAGCAGAAAAGAGAGATGTAGATAGACTTAACAATCTATATCTTAACTTCTCTTCTTTTCAGCAGGTTCTTTACGCTTTTTTTTCAGAGAGTAGAAGAGTGGGAAGGCTCCATGGTATAACTGAGGGCCTGGAGCTTAAGCAGTATTATGAAAATAGAAGCTCAGTTCGTGATGTGGTAAAGAAGCTGGAAAGAAAATCTATAAACCAGGTAGCGAATGAAATCATAGACGGACTAACTACTGCTTTAAAACCGGAAAATAAAGTTAAAGCCACTTCTTTTTCAGTAGTACCTTACGATGCTCTTAATTTTTATAAAAACTACTCTCTTTCCCTGAAGGGTGACATAGAAGCAGATCTTCTAAGGAAAGCAAAAAACATTATTTATTCCGGAATAGAAAATGGACTTTCTACTCAGAATATAACTTTCGGCCTTGAGTCTATATTCCCGACATTTACATCCGGCAGGCTGAATAACATAGCCAGGACGGAAACGAGCAAGGCATATAATGCCGGAAGACTGGAAGGATTTAAAGCTCCTGAGTTGGAAGGATTTATAAAAGGTGTCCAGTTCTCTGCCATAATGGACTCACGCGTTACGGATATATGTGAAAAAAGGCACGGGCTTATTTTTGCAATAGATGATCCTCGGTTACAATCAAACAATCCTCCTCTTCACTACCAGTGTCGTAGTGTTCTCATTCCGGTTGATAAGTATAGTCTAATCGAAGAAGATTTAGAGGATAAGGTAGGTAAGGGATGGGAAGACGTGCAGGAGCCTATGAAGGGGTTTGGAGGTGTGAAGGACGAAAAAGGAGAATCGGGAGCTGTAGGGAAATATATAAAAGATGATATTTCTAACTGGAGAGAATATAAAGAAAGTGATTCGAGTATGGAAAAAGCATTGAAAGATAAAGAAAATGCAAAATTATTATGCAATAAGATAAATGAAAAAATACTTAAAGATTATAAACATAGAGAATTTGGTGGATATGTTTATCCTGGCAATAATGATGTGTTTTATTATTATTTGAAGGATATAGATATAAACTGCCCTGCTTTTCATAAAGATGGTAAAATTTATATACGACCAGATCTGTTGGAAGTATTGCATAAAATAGACATAGAAGATTTACATATAATAACTCACGAAAATTTTCATTTTGTTGGTATTTATGGAACAAGAGGATGGAAAGGAGATTTAGAAACAACAGAATTTTTTGAAGAAGGATTGACGGATTTATTAGCAAGAAAATTCAGTTTTTCTAATTTTGTCGATGTAGAAAAATTTACCGAAGGAAATGATGAAGAAAATAAAAAAGTGAATCAATTACTTCACTTAGGAAATATTTATGATGATTATTGTTTTCATATGCTATTACAATTAATTTCACACCATGGACAAAATAATAACTATAAAGTTAACTCAGTTGACATATATGAGGAATTAAAAAAGATAAGGACTATTGATGTTTTTACAGAGAAAGAATTAGAAGAAAAAAATTATAATGAAAAATTATCTCAGGCAAGAAAAGAAAAAATTACCTGGCAAGATAAATTTTCTTTTACTTCTTCAACTGTTACACAAGAAAAATTTAACGAAGTCTTGAATAATATAAAGAAAAGTGGTATTCTAGAAGAAGAGATAGAGGTTTATTTAGAGGATATTTTACAAAATGAAAAAATTAAAAAAGACGAAAAATATATTAATTTAAGAAGGGGGTTAATAAAGTGGTTCTTGGAGAATTAAAAAAAGATAATGAAATAGAAATATTATGTGAACTAGAAGATTTGATATTTTATCATAAAGGTAAAAAAATAAAACCCTCCGAAGAAGAATTAAAACATATGTATTCTTTATGCGATAAATTAGAAGCTATTGCTCCACGATATAAAAGAAATGTTTGCCCATATCGAACTACTGTAACTCTTCTTGTAAAGAAATTACCTGAAGGTGTTACAATCTAACCTTTGACCCTGTAATCCCCGACTATAAAAAGGTACACAAATTTTTTCTTACTTTTTATTTCCTCCATTCTCAATAATAACACCAACTTTATCAATTTAAGCAGACATCTATGTCCTTTTTCAGACATCTATGTCTATTGTCAAAAAGCCGCATATGGTATATATTTAATTTATCTAGTAAAGAATTAAATTACGGGCAGAAGTTTAGAAGATGAAAAATCTTTTTCTAAACTTCTGTTTTTTCATCTTCTAAACTCCCCCGGTTAACTTACAGGGGGTTGAGATGAAAGGCTTTATTGTAAAACTCGAAAATTCAATAGCTTCTTCAATTTCCCCGCTTTCCCCCGAAGAAATTAAAAAACATCTCGAAGAATTTAAACCCGTTCCCGGAAACTGGACTCAGCTTTTAACCGCAGGTTATCACGGAAAACACCCCAGATATGGCAAAATAGAATATACCTCAGAAAACCTTGATACAATTCACGATAATATAAAAAATAATACAATCGGCAGAAAAATATCTTTTAATTACAATCACTATGAAAAAAGTATGGCTATTTCTACTCTTGAAGATGTTAGAAAAGTGTTGAATGAAAAAGGTAAAACTATAAAATTAGAATACCTGCCCTTCTATACTCCAACCGGATATAAACTCGTAAACGGTAATGAGTATAAATATGGTTCTGTGGAAGTAGCTGATAATTATGAAGATAATTTTGGAAATCGTCACGGTATGACTCTTCTTAATGCAGGGGCAACAAATGACCCCTTTCTTATTGATGAAGCTATGACAAAATTAGAAAATACAAAGGAGGAAAAAATAGGTATGGATAAAGACGAAAAAGAAAAATTAGAAAAAGAACAGGCTGAAAAAGAAGCTAAAATTGCAAAACTCGAAGCTGACCTGGCAGAAGCAAAAAAGTTAGATGCTGACAGAGTAATAAGACTTGAACAGTCTGAAACCAATAGATTAACTTCTGATATAAAAGCCTGGAAGTTAGAAAAGATGTCAATGGGAATTCCTGTAAATATGATTTCTATGGGAGAAAAAAGGATTTTAGAAAGCAAAAATCAGGTTGTAAAACTTAGTAATACAGTTGAGCCTTCCGTAAATTTAATGAAAATTTATGATGAAATATTTTCTTTATATCCGAATGAAAAAAGAGTTCATCTTAATCAGGATGGAGATAGTAAAAAACTTGAAAGAGGTTCATCTGACGAAGAGGATATAAAAGCCCTTGATGCTTATACAGATGAAATCAATAAGAGGGGGAGTAAATAATGTCACAGTCTTACGGTTTAACCCTTGCTGAAACTCAGGGAAATCAAAATCACCCTGTTATAAAAGCAGAGCATTTCAAACCTGGAACCATTAAAGTTGGAGAAGCTTCTGTTCCTGTCGGTGGACTTTTAGCCAGGGAAATTGCAACCGGACATTATAAGAAACTCGGAACAGTAACAACTAAAACCGGCGAAGCTCTCACCATTACTCCTGTCGATAATAACGGTAAGTATGCAGTAGGTTTTGAAACTGACAATAAACCCATTCTTCCCGGTTCTGTAGTTATTTCCTGCCACGTAGCAGGGGCATTAGCAAGTATTACAGATAATATGGACGGTGTCTTAAAAGAGTCAACCAATCAGGCACAGGGAACGATAGATTATAATACCGGTCTTGGAGATATAAGAACTTTTGCTGTTATGGCTTCTGCTACTGACCTTACTTTCTCAGGAACTTATAAACACTTTAATAATGCAGGGGCATTAGATATAAACGATATATGTGTAAATGCTCTCAGAATTAAAGATGCAACCAGTGAAGCAAAACCTGAAAGCCTCATGGATGAAGGACTCATAGACCCTGCAAGAGTCACTCCTATAATAGATAGCACTGACCCCTTACAGGTAAGACTTTTGAAGAAAAATAGAATAAGAATAGAACACGACATTGAAACATTGAGTTAAGGAAGGAGGAAAATAGATAATGGCAATCTCTTTATTTGATAGACGAACTCTGACAAGAGCAATAGAAAGAATAGTTCCTAAACCTACACCTTTTGTTGATAACTTTGCACGCAAAGGAATAAATCACAATACCAAAACTGTAGATATAGCTTCACTTTCTGGTTCTGTAAAGATGGCTCCGTTTAGCAATCGAAAAACTACCGGGAAAATGGTTGGTAAACGTTCTGGTAAGTATGAATATGTTGAATTTCCGCATATAAGACTCTGGACTCCTTTTGGCGATGATGATATGGAGAGTATAGATTTAACTCAGCCAAACATTTACGCAAACCAGGACCCTGGAGGATTACTTCAGAGAAAGATAACCAAACAGCTTGCAGAATTCAGGCAGATGATACAGGCCCGTATCGAATGGATGTTTATAAAAATGATGCTTGATGGTGCAATAGATTACACTGATAATAAAGGTGTAGAGATAGATGTAAATTACGGCAGGTCTGGAAGTGCAACTATTTCTGTAACTACAGACTGGGATGAAAGTACAGCAAATCCCATAAATGACTTAATGAAAATTGATGATTATTTAATGGGAACTTCTGCAGGAATTCCAGATTTTTACCTTTTCAGTCCTCTTGCTTATCAATATTTCTTTGAAAATGAAAAAATATTAACTCTTCTTGATAAAAGAAATATTGAGATGGCAAAAATCAATCCTGGTAAACCTGGTTATCTTCAACCTATGGCTTATTACCTTGGTAGACCTATTTATCGTTATAGCGTTAAGGATGACCTTGGAAGTTATCTTATCACAGACGGATATATTATTGCTTCCAGCACGGCCAATGATTTCTTTTATGACTTTGGAAGATTGACAGAAATCGACAACCCTGTAGGAGATATATTTTCAAAATCCTGGATAGAGCAGAACCCTTCAAGCAGAATTCTTTTAGCTGAAAGTAACCCTCTTCCTATGTGTTCTGATATTAATTCTGTGGCAGTAATGAACGTAAAAGTCAGTTAAATTTCTTTTCATATTAAGAGGGGAAAAAGGCAACTCTTTCTCCTCTTTTTCGTAGGAGATATAAAAATGGCAGTCTCTGTGACACCGGCAATAATGAAGGCAAAATATAATAATTCTTTTCTTCTTCGTACGACAGATAGGAGTAAAGCCGGAACTATAGATGATAGTGTAATCCAAAGTGCTATTGACCGGGCTTATGTAACTCTTCAGACTTTATGTGATTTGGATATTACTTTTTGGACTGAAGCAAATCTGAATATATGGTGGCAGGAGTTAGCCTATTATTGGTTATTTGCAGGTAATGAACGTGAAAAGGTTGCACAGGATAAACTTGACCAGGTAAAAGAAGAAATTCTTGCCTATAAAGATATAAAAAATCAGTCTTATACCACAATTGATACAACTTACTGCGAAGAAGATTATCTTCTGGATATAGACGAAATTAAGGAGTGGGAATAAAAGGAGTGGGAATAAGTGGTAGGCGTGAGTGTATCTTCAAACTTAAATAAACTGGATAAAGCTATTCAGAACTTTAAAAGACCTGATGCCAGACCTTTGATGATAAGAATAGGGGCAATAATCCAGAGATCCACTATCCAAAATTTTGAAAAAGAGCAGAGTCCAGATGGAACGCCTTTTAAAGATATAGCAAAAATAACACAGATATTAAGACCGAAAGGAAAGAAGAATTTACAGGGGCGGTATGGTAATTATAAAGTTCTCAATAATACCGGAGAACTCAGAAAAAGAATTACCACTCAAGCAGTTCAGAAAATAGATAATACTTCCATAGAATATGGAACAAACCTTGAATACGCAAAGACTATGCAGTATGGAGGGAAGTCTATGATAACAGTCATCAGGAAGAAAAATAAAAAAATAACAAAAGGAAAAAATGCCGGTAAATATAGGAAAAGAAATAAAAAAGAAGGTCAATTTGCCACTGCTTATACAAAAGAAATAAATGTTGATGCCCGTCCTTTTCTTGGTCTTAATGAAGTAGATAAAGAAAATATAAAAGCTGAAACAAAAGCCTGGCTGAAAGGATATTTTAAAAATGCGTAAAGAAGCAATAGAGGCTCTCAGAGTTTACATTTCATCTCTCACTCAGTTTACTATTTTAAAACCTGGAAGAGTGACAGCAATAGAAATGGGGTCTGAGGAAATTTATAATCTTATGCTTTCCGAATGTCCTGCTATTTTACTTGATTACCGGGCAACAAAAAGACAGTTACAGGGCGGTAAGTCTGCAAGATTTTATAACGGCAGAATAATCGTAGCTGTTAACTGTTTTGACCTTGATGATGCGGAGGATGAACTGAGCGATTACATAACTATAGTCCTTGATAGACTCTATAGAAAAGGAACTCCTGAAGATCCTCTTCCTCAGTATGACTCTACTCCTATATGGCTCAAGGTGGGAGAGAGTTCACCTTATATTTTTAAGGAGAATGAAGATAAGAGTTTCTTTTTAGCAGAGCAGATACCTTGTAACTTGGAGTGGAAATACTGATGTTTAAAAAATTTTTAAGTGTAATGGTAGATAAAGCAATAGATAAGATTGCAACTATAACAATAGATGCAATCCATAACTATCTTGATGCCTTAACCTGTGGATTTGAAGAATAAATAAAGGAAGTGATATAAATGTCAAAGACCCTTACAAAACAATTTGCAAACGTAATGGTGGGCGGTGCAGATAAGGTATGGATTTACAATAGAACCATTGGAAGTGTATCTGAAATGTCCGTCAAAACCATAGTTAATAAACTCAGAAAAGAAGGTGGGAGACCAAAACGATTAAAAAAAACAGCCATTACTGAGTTTGGCGTTGATGTTGAACTTAGTATGGATGAAATCAGAGCGGAAAATTTCCTTCTCGGTATGGGTGTAGAAGATAATATTCTAACTAAAATTGAAGGGGCAAAAGTTTCCACTCTTCATAAAACTATTGTAGCGTGGCAATCAGAACACGCATATACCGGAACGATTTATATGCAACCCACCACATTGAACGGAAAACTCTATGTTTTAAAAACTCCCGGAACTTCTGCAACGGTAGAACCTACATGGAATTTAACCGGTGATACTACAGATGGAACTGCTGTCTGGACTGCTATGGCTTATCCCGGAGAGACGGTTACGCGCGAATTGTGGTTAGATGAAACTGATATTTACTGTTATGAATTGGACTTTGATAATGTTCAAGCTGGTTACAGGGTTTATAATTCTGACTTCACGACAGAGTATACAGATGAAACTGACTTCGATATGGATAAAATTCCTGGAAGAATAATATGGACTAATGGAACTGCACCTGCGGGCTTGAAAGTTCTCTATGAATATAAGCCTATTGACCAAATACAGATTAATTTAAAACCAGAGGATACTATTATCGCTCAAGTTCCTTTAAGAGCAGTCTTTTTAAGACCCACGACCGGACTTGAAATAGAATTACTCTTATGGTCGGTTCAGTCGAACCAGATTACTCTTCCAATGGGTAAAGACTGGGCAAGTTTTAAACCTAAATTCTCAGCAAATAGTAAAGAAGAATATACTGACTGCTCACTGGGTTATATGTTCTTCTATACGAATTAAGGCGGTGATATTTTAAGTGAAAAGTTTTTTAAAGCTTGAAGAGTCAAACCATATACGGCTTTTAGATGCGATTTTATATACAAAAGATGGAGAAGTCTGGTATGACAGAGGATATCTTGACGGAGAAACTTCTATTGATTTCACTATTGATACTTATCAATTAAAAACGGGAGTTCCTTTACTTTTAATTGGACAGATCCCTATAGGATTTTCCAGTAAAACAAAAATTAAAGCAATCGAATTAACTCCTGAAAATGTATGCTGGGCCCAGGGTATAAGTGAAAGTTTGATAGTAGAGTGGGATGGTCTAACAGAATATACAGAATATTGGGAAGCGTTAACTACAGGACAGCAACTTTTAACTTTCAAAAAGGATCCCGGTAGTGATTTTGAGTTCGCTATGCTCACTCATAAAGGTTTAGTTCTTACAGGTGACGTTCCGGTAATTTCTAATTTAGAAGGAACTCCTTATGCTGCCGGAACTGATTATAGATTTGAGCCTGCAAGAAGGCTTATTATCAGGAAAAGAAGTTCTACTATTCCCTCACTCGGACAGGTTTACGCAAAATATAAGTGTATTCCTCCTGCCGGGAAACAGATACCATTTAAAAGAAATGGATTTATAAACTGGACAGGGGAAACTCTTATAGTAGGAACTGATGTTACCAGTAATCAGGAAATACAGATTTATCACCCTAAAGCAGAAGTTTCTGGCGGTGGTTTTAATACTGACGAAACTTCTGCTTGGGGTATGGATATAGAAATAGAGGCAGTCGATAACCCTGCTACTCCTAACTGGCCTCTGGGATATATTACTGTTGACGTGAATAAGAATTTAGCATAAAGAAAGAGTAATTGAGTTATGGCGTTACAATTTGAACCAAATAGAAGTTTAAGAAAAAAATCAATAGAAATCTCACAGGGTAAAGTCACAGTAAGAGAGTTTACCCGTAGGGAAGAAATTGATTTTAAAGATAAGGTTGGAAATTGTGACGCTATAACTCAAATTTCTTATTTATTTCCTCATTTCGCAGGGGTTTATAAACTCACTGAAGCAGATAAAAATTTAATTCTTTCTGCTCTGGTAGAAGTGAATTCTGAAATTCCTTTACCTGCAAAATCAGGAGGAAAATATACTTTTACTCTTACAGAGCATATATTCCTTCTCTGTAAAGAGGGTTTAGGTTCTTTTGTAGAGATTGAAAAAGAATTTTCTAATCAGCAAATCAGAGAGATTATTTATGCTCACAGTAATTTTTGTGACAAAATCTATAAAGATAATAAAAACTCTTCTTCATCTCCTCCCGGAAAAATAGATCCAAAAGACCGAAAAAGAAAACCAGACCCAAATATAAAAACTCCTCCAGTTCCAGAATATCTTCTTCAAAAGGGGGTGAAAAAAATTGGCAAGTGACCTTGACCTTGCGATTGAAGTTGTACTGAATACAGACCCTTCAAAATTAGATGATTTAAAGAAGGCTATAGGCAATTTTGAGACTGAATTAAGTAAGGCTTTTGATAGCAAAACTATTCAAGACTTCACTAAAGACCTTGAAAAGAGTAAACAGACCATAAATGACCTCACTAAAAAAGCCCTTGAATTAAGACAGAAACTTCAAGCGGAACAGAAACTTAAAATTGATACCGGTGATACAGTAAAAGAACTGGAAGAAGTAAATAAAAAACTCTCTGAAGAAAAAAATCTTTATTCTCTTCTTCAAACCACAGTAAAAGGTTATGGAGAAGAACTTCAAAAGACTTTTGATGTAGCTAATAACCTTCAGAATGTGGCAAATAATCTGAGAGCAGTTTCAGATAGTGCTTTTTCTGTGGCAGGAAAGATTAAAGATGTAGGTATTGGATTAGTAGAGGCTTCAGCTACGGCAGAGGATTTTAAATCTGCTATGCTTACTGCTTTTCAGGGGAATTCAGCAGGGGCAGATAAAGCATATAAAGATGCAAAAGCCTTTGCCGATATGACTAAATTTGAAACAAATGAGGTCATAGAAGCTACAATCAAATTAAAAGCATATGGAACTGAAGCAAATAAATTACCTGATACATTAAATTTGGTTGCAAATATGGCTTCAGGAATGAATAAAAGTCTTGACCAGGCAACCGAAGCCTATGCCGACGCTCAGACCGGAGAACTTGAACGATTAAAAGAATTTGGCATAACAAAAGCTCAGATTGACGAAGCAGTTAATGGTGCAGTTACTAACGCCAAGAATAAGACTGAAGAAACAAAAGCTGTAATGGAAGGTCTGACTAAAATAATGTCTGACCGGTTTGGTACTTCCTTGAAAGATACTGCTCAAAATTTTAATAATCAGATGTCAAATCTTCGTGGTGAAATAACCGGACTTAAGGAAAAACTCGGTAATGAGCTTATGCCAATAGCTAAAGATGCAGTTAAAATGGCAACTGGTTTCGTTAAAACTTTAAGAGAAATGTCACCGGAAATGAAAAAGACTATTGTAGCACTCGGATTACTTGCAGGAGGGACAACCCTTGTCGTGGGTTCTTTAGCCGGTATAGGTGCAATAGGTCTTTCTGTAGTTTCTTCTATAATTTCTATTACTGCCTCCTGTGGTGGATTTACTGCTATGATGACATCTCTTGGTGTAGTCATAGGTAATATAGGTGCAGTTATAATTCCTTCCCTTCTTTCCTCTATTGCCTTAATTGCCCCTGCTCTCCCGATTATAGCTATTACTGGTGCTATAGTGGCAATAGAAGAACTTATCAGGAGAACTATCTATTATAACAATCTCAGAGAAGAACTGGAAGAACAAGATAAAAGTAATGCCTATGATGCTATGGGAGAAGCTCTACAAAAATTAAAAGAAATTTTCCCGGAAGTAAAAAGCGGACAGGAAGCATTTAATAAAGTCCAAAAAGAAGGGATAGAAAATATCCTTCAACAGAAAGATGGAGAGGAAAAACTAAATGCTATCGTAAAAGCTCTTGCCACTGAAGAGATAGCCCGTCAGAGGATTAAAGAAGATGCGATAAAAAAGCAGAATGAATTAATCGTAGCTATGAATAATGCTACAGGGGCAGAGAAAGAAAAATATAGACAGCAGTATGAAGCTCAGAGAAAAAATGTCCAGAATGAACAGGATATAATTGATAAACTCAGAGAAGAAAAGGGCGAGATATATAATGCTGTAAAAGGTTATCAGGATAAATCCGATGCCTCTGAAGGAAGAAATCCCGGAAGTCGTCAAACCGACACAGAAGTAAATGAAGAAATTAGAAGGCAGAACCTTTTAACGGAAACGAAAAAACAGAACTACGAACAGCAGATTGCAAATCTTCAGAGTTATTATAATTCTTATGCTCTTACAGAGATGCAGGGTCTTTCCGTAGAGAAAGAAATTCAAGACCTACGGGATAAAATAGCTAAAGACTCGGATAAAGCAGTAAAAGATAGTTTAAGCTCTCAAAAGAATAACTGGCAGAATTTCATAAAGGATTTAAAAATCTCTCTTCAGGATGGTGAAATCTCACAAAAACAATATCTTGACTCTATAAAAATATACGAACAGGAACAGGGTATAACGATTGAAAGTAATTGTGAACTCTGGTTATCTATTGAAAAAGAATACTCAGACGGACAAAAGAAAATAAGAAACGAAGCAGAAAAAGCTAGAAAAAAAGCATTTCAGGAAGAAGAGAAAGAAGAAACTGAAAGGCAAAAAAGGAAAATACAGACTCAGGCTTCAGAACTTGAAAGTCAGGGAAAACTCAGGGAGTCAAAAATAAAACTCCTTGACATTCAGGTTCAGGATATGAGGGATAGAAACCTTACTGAAATTGAAATAACCGAATGGAAGAATTCAAAGATAGCTGAAATAGATAAAGAATTCGCTGATAAAAAAGCAAAACAGGAACAGCAAAAACTTGAAAAAATTCTTCAAGTAGAAAAAGAAATCCTTCAGGTCAAAATAGACTCTGCTAAAAGAGAGTATGATATGACGGTAGAATTGGTGAACCGGAGGAAAGATATAATAATTGCCTCCGGTGGAGATGCTAAAATAGCAGAAGAACAGGCAAATAATGCCCTTCATGAACTTTATAAAAAAGACCTGGAGAATTTCAAGCAGGTAGAAGAACTGAAAAAGAAAGAGATGGAAACTGCTCTTCAGAAAAAAATTACTGACTATAAGCAAGCAGGAGTAGAACAGACCACTATATCAAAACTCGTAGCAGAAGAAGAAAAAAATATCACTCAGACAGTATTTCAGGATTTCCTTGATAAAGAGAAACAGAAAAGAGACGAGATAAAAAAGACTGCCGATGAAATTAAAGCCCTTGATGCAGAAATTCAGGCTTCAAAAGACAGAGAAAAAGAACTTGAAGAAGGAATGGGAATAAATGCAGGTCTTACTATGTTACCCGGTGCAGACCTTCAAATGGCCTCTGGATTTAAACCTCTCGGAAGTTATACCGAAGCCATGAAGGGAATAAAAAGAGAGCAAGATAAACAAAAAGCCCTTGAAGAAGAAAAAACGAAAAAACAATCTGAAATGAACCGCCTTAAGGCAGAGGAAAGAGATATAACAAAAGCGACTCTTGGTTTTCAAAATGAGTATAACACTTCCCTTGATACTACTATCCAGAAATTAACCACTATAAAAAACCTGAAACAATCTATTTTAGACTCTTCTGACTCAGGAGATGGTAATGGAAATAACACTCATACCGGTAATACCCCCTCTTCAGAAAATAATACCGGAAATAATCAACCTATTGATAACAAAACTTTATTTGAAAAAAATCAGGAATATTCCAAGCCGATTGCAGAAGAATTTGCAAAATTAGGAGAAATCGGGGTAATGTCCTTTGGAGAATATGAGGAATTCCAAAAGAAATTTTATGGAACTAAAAATACAGGTACAGGAAATCAAGGGAATATGCCTGGTAATAATACTTATCCAATTAGAGGTAATAAAGGGACAGGTAATCAGGGCAATATGCCTGGCAACACTTATCCAGTAGGAAATACACCAGGTCAAACTTATAACGTTCCTGCTTCTTCTAACACTTTTGGTTATAACGGTGCAGGTAGTAAAACTGAGATAAACTATAATATTAATGTCGGAGGGAAAACTATGAACGCCTCCAGTCAGACGCAGATGTACGCTGAAGGTCTGACAAATAATTCTTTAAAATATGGAGAGTGGGCTTAATGGATATTTTAAAAATAGAAATAAAATTTACAGATGAAGATAGAGAAAGGATTGAAAAATTATCAGAACTCATCAGGAAGAATAATGAACTATTAGAACAGGAACAATTAAGAAAAAGAATTTTCTACGATACCAGTATAGGAGATAGTAGGTAATGGCAGAGCTTGAAGATTTCTGGATAAAAGATGAAGATGGAACGAATGAAGTAATTTTCGATAATGTAACTGACTGGAGTCCTGAACCGGTCTTACAGGGTGAAGATGAAATGGTGGTTTCCTGTGGAAGTTATGATGACGATGGTAACGAACTTCCTCCGGTATATACTCCCCATGTATCTCCTAAAACTGAAACAGGGGCAGAACTCTATATATCCGGTGATCATCTTTCTCCAGAAGATAGAAAAATAATACAGGCAAAAGTAAAGGCAGGTTTACCAGTTCTTTACTATGATGGAGATAATAAAATAACTTATACGGTTTATATTACTCCAAAACCTGATTTTAAATTTATTCCCGGAAGTGAATATTGTATCTATACAATCCGTATGAAAATAAAATAAAGCGAGGATAATATTATGAGTCTTTTAGCACAGAAAAATCTGAAATTTGCAGAACCAGTTATGACGGAAATTCCGGTTTTAGTTCCTGTAAAAATAGTGAGCAATATTGCAGAATATAACGATTTGCTTGATGAACTAAAGCAGGATATAGCGGAAATGCAAACCACTCTGAATAAAATAAATAACTTTGAAATAAAATTCTCGGTAAAGGGTGAATAAATATGGCTAATATGCAGTTAGTAAATACAGACCTTACAACAGTAATAACTTCCCTTATACTCGGAGGAACAAAACAAACAGAGAAAATAGAAAAGAAACTCGGTGTAAAAAACAACAAAGTTTCTGGAGATTTAAAATCTGTCGATATAGAATTCTTCCCTGGTCTTAAAGATAATTTTATAGATTTACCAGTGTCGTTTTTTAATATTATCCGTAGAACAACCGGAGGAACTCTTCAGGTTACTTCTGTGGTAAAAGAACACGCTGACGCAGTAGCAACTAAACTTCAGAATAGAGATAAATTCTATAGAAAATCAGGTACTACTTACACCGCATACGATACAGGTAATATATCTTTCATGGCTACCTCTTCAGAAGAATTCCACTTTCTAATGAATGAACTTTATTTTGCTGTTTATTTGGAAATTCTTACAGCAGGTGATTACTCAGGTCTTACTCTTACTTACTGGAATGGAACTGCTTATACCTCTATGCCTGTAGATTTTTCAGACGGAACTTCTGGCTTTACGGTAGACGGAAGAATTTTCTTTGGTTCTCTGGAAGGTCTTGCAGAAAGAAATGAAATAAACGGGCTTTATATGTATGATGTGAAAGTGACCTGTTCTGGTGTTACTACTCAGGCAGTGGCAGACGTAGGATATTATGACTCCGTATATCAGTTACCTAAAAGTTGTCTTTACGGGAAACCTTCAAACTATTACCGGAAAAATGGAAGTAGTTATCTCTCTATATCTGACGCTGACGCTGAATATTCAAATATGGGTATTTTTGCCTTTAAAACTGATCCTCTTTCCTCTGGAGAGTCACTTGCAATAGAATACTATTATAAAAATCCTCAACCGGGAACTCATACTCTTACATTTCATCACGTGGCGAGTGCTACATGGGGGGCTGAAACTTTATTTTCTGAAGGTGCTTACTGTGAGCCTACTTCTTTAAATGGCTTCTATTATGAAGCTACTACCGGAGGAACTACCGGAGAAACTGAACCGACTTTTCCCACGACTCCCGGAAGTACTGTTTCAGATGGTTCAGTGGTGTGGACTTGCAGACAGGGAACAGGTGTGCCTCTTTTCGTAAAAATAGATGGAGGTATCGCAATAAGTATTACCTGTGATGCAATAAAAAAATATACCACTATCCTCGAAGGTTGTGAGTTTAGTTTTGATACTACTGCCCTTGTGACTCAGTCTGTAAGTTTTACAATCTCTGAAGATTTAAAATGGTTCTGGTTCGCTCTGGATAGTTCTGGTTCTCCCGGAACTTATGAAAATAATGATTGCCTTTTAGGTGATATTTTAAACGGAGAAGTAGAAGCCTTCTGGTTAAAAGTTATCCCTCCATTCGGTCAAGATGGGAGTGGAGGTAAAAGATATTTTGAGATTTACGCAAGGGAAACAGCTTAATGATTTTATTTATAGTTTCTTTAATATGTACTGCTATTGCCGGATATTACCATGGTAAATACTCTATAACAGAAGAAAGAGAAAAAAGGGAAAGATGGAAGAACTTGAGAGGACTATAGGATATTACGAAGTAGTAGAAGGATATGACTTAGAACTTCCTCACCAGGGATATTATGAAGTTATCCCGGGTTATGACCTTTGCAGTAATGAGAAGGGTTATTATGAGATTTCTTTTTCTATTCCAAACTCAGGTTTTCCAAAAATTAAAGGATATTATGAAGTTATAGACAGTTTTAAAACCTCTACCCTCGCAGAAGATGGAGGGAGTATTGAGTCATATACTGAATATTTTGCTTCTTTCAATCCTTCTGTAAGCATAGAAGGAGGTTATCAAACCAGAACTATAAAAGCCCCTCTCCCGGAAGAATATTATTCTCGGTTCAGAATAAGAGCATTTATCCAAGTTCCTGAACTATCTCCTTCTGAGATAGAAATACCTCAAAAATATCTAATTGCCCCTTATTGCAAATCAGCAATAAACGGAGGAATAAAGTGGAACTTAACGCTTGATAACTGGAATAGAGAATTTACTGACCCGGATAACGCTCTTTTCGGTGGACTATTTAAAGAGGGTAAATATTCTCCACGAAGGGAAACAAGAAAATACCTTCGCTTAAAATGGCAATCCGTCTATGCTAATACTCTCACAGGTATTATATCAGATTTTCCACGTCTGGTTATAACCGCCAGAACTCCCCCTGGTAAGAAAATAACCATTTCCGGGAGAGATGAAATAACAGAATATCTTTTCAATAAAATTGACCTTGAAACTTATTGCGTTGAAGAAACCCTTTTGCCTGTAGCGAGTTCAAAAGAAACCATTGACGGAGAAGATTATTATACTGTATTTCAGAGCAGTAATCTTACCAAACCTGATTATATTTCAGGTTTTACGAAAATCCTGGTAAATGGCGAACAGGCATATTTAAAAGGCATTTCTTTTTCTTATGACTCGGCAACTAAAAGATATATTTCAAATCAAAAGATTAACTCCCGATTTCCTGTAATAATTCAACAGCCTATATCCTGTCACGAAATAATAAAAGATATATGTAAGAAAATAGTTGATAAAGACCAGAGTGAATGGAGTAAAGAATATTTCCCGGTGATACTGGATTTTCCTGATTACTTGGTTCGTTCAGATGTGACTTGTCAAAACGAAGAAGGAATAAAAGTAATTCAGAAGTTAACTGAAGTTATCCCGGCAGAATGGTTGATTGAAGTTATAAACGGAACATTAACTTTAATTATCAGAAAGAAACCAATAGATTACGAGAAGCCAGATGTAGCAAAATATATATTGAAAGAAAGAATACTCAGAGGAGAACCAGAAGAGTCAAGCAGTCAGGTTCTCAGGATAAATAAAAAAATAGTTCAGAGATATTCCAGACTCATTACAGTAGAAGAAGAGGTAACGGAATAATGGGAAGTCCTATTGCAGTTTCAAGTCCAGACCCTGGAGGAGTAATGCCTGTTTTTACAGGTTCTATTCCTGTATCTTTCGGAGAAAAAGCGGTTAAAAGTTCCGTAAGGGTTTCAGGACTTTCAAAAGGCAGTACTATTGGAGATGCTACAGAGTCAGATGGAACTATTACCTGTACCGGAATTAATTGTAACTATCAGGTAACTACTGAAGAATGGTATGGAGTGGGGTTTTATAGACGTTCTCTTTATAAACCAAATATTCAAAACGGGATGGTTATGTATCAGGGATATTCTGCCCCTCCTCCTCCTCCTGCTCCTTCAACTCTAGCAGAAGTAGAGAAAGTGGAGGAAATTCTTCAATCGTCAGAAGGTGACGTAATAGCAGATGAAATCACAAATTCAGAAGATGAAGAAAAGGAAACTCAGTGGTTTTCTCACCAGGTAGTTTTGGCAGAAGGTATAAATGAAGCAAGAATAGATACTTACCATAGAGATGATTTGCGGAACGGTGAGAGAGCTTCTCCTGATATATTCGTCAGTCCGTATATTGAAAATGTGGAACAGGCAAGACTCCTTGCAGATCACTTTATATACGACTCTACGAAAAATTTAAGTATCTCTGCTTCAGTTCCACCGGTTTTTACTGCAAAACTCGGTGACTGGTGTGAGATAATTGATACTCATAATTTTATAGACGAAATAGAGCGAATACAGGCAATAGAATTAAAAGGTGCAGAGCCAAGACCTGAAACGAGATGGTATTTTGAAATTCGTGAGGATGAAGAATAATGGCAAAAGCATTTTCAGAACAGATTAAAACTTCCATAGGACTTGCAAAAGAAGAAGCTCAAAAAAAGCTCACTGTAAAACTTGGTAAGATAGTGGGAGAAGGTAAAACAAATTACAGGTATGATGTAGTAATTAATGGAGAGCTTATTCCTGAAGTTCCAGACCCTTCACGAACTGAACCGAAATATACAGACGGAACAGCAGTAAATATCGTTATTCCCTTTGGTAATGAGTCTGCCCGTTATATATCAGATAAGTCAGACTATACTCTTCCAGAGCAGACCGTTACAACTATGTCAACAAAAAAGAAAGTAAGACCTGTAGTAATACCTAAATATTTATATATGGCTTTATTTTCTAAAAGTTGGAGTGAACAAGGTAAAATCGCTAAATATACCATAGATGGGATTTTTCAATGGGTTATTTCTACAGATGATTTTACTCCGGATTATTTTTATCCTTCAGGTATTTGTTACTTAAATAACTATATATACGTAATGAATGAACAGCGTGGTATTTTTAAATATAATTTGAGTGGAGATTTCATAGAAACTGTAATAAATAGTAGTGAACTTGGAACTTACGCAAAATTATATACAGACGGTACATATTTTTACCAAAAATATGTTTCTGGAAATGGCTATATTTCTAGAATGAACATAACTACAAAAGAAAGAGTTAGTATGTGGATAACTTATCCCGGTGAAACACTTGGTAGTATAGCTACCAATAGTCAATATATAATAAGTTCTACAGGGGCAAGTAAAAAGTTTCTATTATTCGATTACTCAGGCAATTTTGTAAAAGAAATCTATACAGGTTTTCATCCTTCGAGTTTTACCTGTGATGAAGAAAATATCTATTTTCTTACAAGTGGAATAATTAAAATTGTAAATATTGCTACAGGTAGCATTACTGCTTCTGTTTCTGCTTCTGGACTTTCATCTGTTTTTACTACTGATGACACATATCTTTATAGAGCAACTTCGACTTATACTTATGTCGGTATTTCTACAAATACCATTGAAATTTATGATAAAACAACTTTAGAATTAATAAATAGTTTTTCCACTTCTGATTTTACGTCAGGTGGAATTAGAGGAATAGTAATAAATTAGAAAGCAGGTGAAGCAATGGGTGAAAGTGGAGAATTAAATCCGGAGCGAATTTTTAATCAGTTTATATCCAGCCAGCAAGATTTCACTAATTCGGTTGACAAGCTATCGACAGCAGTGGAAAAACTGAGTGAGAAATTTAATGGGCTACAGGGCGAAGTAAAGGCCTGCAAAGGTTGTATAGTAAGTAAATTTTCATTATATTTTGGAATTTTGCTTTTTGTGGTAACAGTGCTTGCAATGGGCAGGGAGTTTGCACCTGCCATTATGAAATTTTTCAAATTAATTTAAAAGGAGTGTTTTTCAATGGATTTAACAGCAACATTAAATCAGGTTCAGAGTATTATGGAAAAGGGTGAGGAGTTTAAAAAGCTTCTTGAAAAGTACGCGGTCAAGGTAGATAAATATGACGATTTTATATTTTCTGCCCTTGGTCTTGTGGCAAGTCTGCCCGGTGTGCCTATCACCTGGAGAGCTTCTATTGCAATCATTCAGCAGTTTGAAAAATCTTCTCTTTCTTACCTTTTAAAAGCTGTAGGAACTTCAGAGAATGTGACTCAAGCAAAAAGTGAAGATAAACTTGCTCTGGCTGTCAGTTCCATTGTGAATTCTACTGCTACAGTTCCGGTTCCGGTAATACAGGCAGTCATGGAAGAAAAAAAGGTTGAACCAGTTTCAAAAGTATTTCAGATAGTTCCTGCCATAACAGAAACAGTTCAATCTATTCAGGCAGTAGTTAGTCCAGAAGAAGAAAAGAAAGATGGAAAAGTAGAACCAAGTAAAGTAAAAGAAATCTTGAAAGTGGCAAATGAAGTGAATTCCTTTGTCGGACTTATCAATTCTTTTATAAAAGGAAGGTAATTTTAAATGGACTTAGATAAATATTATAATAATTTGACAGAATTACCGGTAGAGGATATACAATATTTAGTTATTCATCATTCTGCTACCTCTCCAGACGTGAGCATAGAAGATATTCACCAGATGCACCTAAACGAAGGATTTACTTGTGTTGGTTATCACTGTTTTATTAAGGCAGATGGAACTATTCAGTGGGGTAGACTTATGGACTCGCAAGGGGCACAGTCTTACGGCTTTAATCACTGTTCACTTGGTGTATGTTTGGCAGGGTATTTCCACCGGGATAACATTAATAAAGGTCAGTGGTCAGATAAACCCACCGATGCACAACTCAAAAGCCTTCTGGAAGTTTTAGTGAACTGGAAAAAGAAGATCCCTCAGCAGGTCAAAATAGTCGGTCATAGAGAATTATGTCCAACTTCCTGTCCGGGAGATGGTTTTAGCCATTTGATGTTGCAGGGAATTTCCTTGAAAGTAGATGCCTTATTGAAAGGGAAACCGGAAATTAAACCAGTAGAAAAGAAAATTCCTTATCAAGACCTGATTAAAAAGTATTCAAAAGAAAAGAACCTGAGATTTTCTTTTGTGGCAGGTCTGATAGAAAAAGAATCAAGTTTTAATCCGAGAGCAGTCAGTATAAATGACGCTAAGGGATTGATGCAGGCAAAGCAAGGAACGTTCAATCAATATTCTTCCGGTGATATATTCGACCCGGAAAATAATATCCGGGCAGGTTGTTCTTATCTTTCGTGGTTAAAAACTCATTTCGGAATTGACCAGGCCGATAATAGTAAATCCGTAGAACTACTTATTTCCGGTGCATATAACCAGGGTCAAAATAGCCCTACATTTCAATATGCAAAAAAGGTTCAGGAATTATCATTAAAATATAAGGAGTAATATAATGTTACATTCAACTCAAGAAGTATCTTCAAAATATATGATAGAAACTGTCGATAACTGGAAAGTAACTGTCACCACTGTGGCACAAAGGTTATCGGCAACATCTTCTTCAAAAAAAATGTTGATTATTCGTGCTGATAAAAATAATAGTGGTGATGTCTGGTATGGCGGTTCCACTATTGACGGAACTAATTCTGATTACCTCTCCCCTGGAGAAGTGAGAACTTTTCATTTTATAGATCCATATATTCTATATGTTTTGGGAACGCTAAACGATAAGATTTATTGTGAAACTCTGGAATAATGGAGTGATATAAATGCAACAAATAAAAAATCTTGCTTTTGATTATCTTAATAATAGTTCTATTTTCTTTAAAGATAGCGAGTTACAAGATATTCATATTACTGAGAATACAAATATCGAAAGTCTTCAGGATGGTCCCGCTGTAATAACAAGATGTAAAAATCTGACTATAGATGCAGGTGCAACCTGGTCACTTTCAAATAGATGTGAGCGATGGGATATAATTATAAATGGAAATGCTGTTATAAATGGCATTATCTCTTTAGACTCAAAAGGTATATCCAGAGCAGGAAATATCACTTGTAATATCTATGGTTTCTTTGGAAAGAAAAATCAAAAGATTGTAAATTCAGGAGATATAGATTTTAATAATGCCTTCGATTGGAATCTAAAAAGTTTCACAATTAACTCAGGTGGAATTGCTACAGATGGAGGAATTATAAATATTTATTGTTCTGGCAATATTACAGTAGGAGTTACGGGAGAGGTTACAGCTGATGGGGCGAGTGGGAAAAATGGAGGAACCGTTCATGTTTATTACGTTGGAAACTTTATTCTTTCCGGTAATATTACTGCCAGTGGTGGAACAGGTGGAAATGCCGGTACTGTTACGATAGAAGATTTATCTTACATTATTACTGAGTATAAAAAAACCCTTGCAACCGGGGAATATATTTACACAATAATTGACATTGGCGGTGGTAAAGCTATGATTGGTACGAAATCTACCGGCAAAGTTTTTTATACTGAAGATTGGGGGCTGAACTGGACAGACCAGGGACGATTAGGGACTGCTACATGTGTTCGCTGTTTTCTGGACTTCGGAAGTGGTCATATATGGGCCGGTGTTGGTTCAACAAGCTCAGCCGGTGCAAAAATTTATGAAACTCTTAATTATGGAACTCAATGGACTTTAAAGGCAACATTGGGAACCCAAAAGAGAGTAGCTTCTATGTGTAATCTGAGCGGTGGTATATTACTTGCTGGTACCTGGGATGGCGGACGTATATATAAAACTATAGACTCAGGTCTGAACTGGACTGATAAAGGAAGTTTTGATAGTTTTAACGTGAGAAGTTTGCTTCATCTCGGAGGGGATAATGTTCTTATGGGCGGCAGGTTTGGAGCAATAAAACTCTCTACTGATGCAGGAAATACTTGGACATTAAAAGCAACTTTAAGCGGTGCAGATAAAGTAAGATATTTCCTCCTACTCTCCGATGGTTCTATTATAGCAGGAGATCAAAAAGGAAAGATTTATAAATGTAATGGAAGCCCTTATACTACTTGGACTTTAAAGAAAACTTTCTATACAAAACAAGAAATTGTAGAATTTAAAAATATAATAGGTAATAAAATTCTTGTTTCTATGTCACCGACAAAAGTTTCATCTACTGATACACAAAAGCACGTTGCGGTAACAGAAGATGCAGGAGACACCTGGAGAGTGATAGACTCTCTGACTTCAACGCAGACGAATTCTTACGGAGTAAACCGGCAGAATGTATTTTTCAAAGGAATAACAAATGAATGGTTAAATATTCCAATTAACCATTTTGGAGCTTATTGATGGTTTTACGAATAGATAATTTATCGTGGCAACTTATAACAGGTAAAACAGATAAAGATTTTATTGATAATCTTACAGGTATTATGAATTTACAACCCGGTCAAGCTGTTTCAAAACTTATTATCTCCAGAGGAAAGGTTGAGGAAATTATTAAAAAATATCATCCTTTTAAAGAGAACTGGAAAGAGTATAAAAATAGTTACATTCGTTACTTTATTCATAATATTTCAAAGGATATCCTTTGTGAAGTGATAATTAAAAAAGGTGAAGAGGCAGATTTCCTCTTGGCGAAACACGGACTTTTTTATCCTGTTTTTAATGAAATTATCTCCTGTGGTGGTTTACCTATTCATAGCACTTTACTTGAGAAAAAAGGGGAAGGAATTCTCTTGGTGGGTACAAATTCATCGGGAAAATCTACCTGTGCAAAAATTATTCAAAAGCCATGGAGAGCATTATCTGACGATATTTCTTTAATGCTCAATGGCAAAGCTCACCCTTTTCCTACCTGGACAAACTTCACTACAAAAAAATACGAGAAAAAGAAGAGATGGAACGTCAAGAGAAGTGTACCTATCAAAGCTCTTTTCTTTCTTGAAAAATATGAAAAAGATGAAGTTTTACCAATTGAAAAAGATAAGGCTTTAATGCTTTTAAATCAATCAATATATGAGGCTATGCCAGGTTATATTCAATCTCTTTCTAAAGAAGATGTTAGAATTTTTCGTATAAAAGTATTTAATAATGTCTGTAATTTCATAAAACCATTACCTGTTTTTACTTTAAAGTTCACAAAAGATGGTCAATATTGGAAAAAAATAGAGGAAGTGATATAAATGTCAGATGAAGTAATAATAATTCCAATTAAAACTTTTATGTATATAGGAAATAGTATGGTACCTCAGTTTTTCGATGGTGATATAGTAGATATAGGAATTTACCATACTGTGGATGAAGTTGAGATTGGAGATATTATTGTAACAAAATCATTGTCTATAACTGGAAATAAACACGTCTGCCATAGGATTATAGAAATTACAGAAACCGGAAAAATAAAGACAAAAGGAGATAATAATTCAGGCGTTGACTCCTGGGAACTTAATTTTGAGGATATAGAGGGAAAAATAATCAACGCTGATAGACCTCAAAGGATAAAAAGATATTTCATTCATAATCAATATAGTAAACAATCTAGAGAGATAATAGAGCAGATAATAGAACAGAATAATCAGGAAAGAGATGAACTTCAGGGAGAGATAAATAGAATTTTAGAAGAATTGAAAATTACTCCGGAGTATATTGCTCTTTTTGAAAGTGAAATGTGGGCTGATTATCTTTCTAATATGGCTAATTTACAACAGGCAGAAGAGAATTTTGAGGCAGGAGTAATTACGGAGGAACAGATTGAAATAGATAGGGAAGAATTTCATATAATAGCTGAAACAGTAACAACAAGTCAAATTTATACTGATTATTTTGCTCTGCCCGGTCACGCTGAATTACAGCAAGCCTCGTTAGATTTAAGACTTTTTGAATATGATATGATCAGAATAGTTAATGATTCTTCTGAAATAAGAGGGGAACATAGGATTATAGCTTTTCCAGTTGGAGTTCTGGAGATACCTGAGTATCTAAATTGGAATAGTCAGAAGGTTGCTTGCTCAAAAAAATGTTATCATAATTTGAAGGATTTAAATAAATATAATATATGGCAGGAAGCCTTTAAAGATAATATTAAACGATTAATTGGAACTGAAAAAGTGAGTATATAAAAGGAAAAGAAAATTTTGCTACAAGTTATATTATCATTTAAGGATAAGAAGGTCAAATTGTAGAAGAGTGAAGGGTGAAGGGTATTCACCTTTTACGATTCCCATATAAAACTCTTTAAATAAACAGGATTATTTATAAAATTGTTGAATTTAAAATTGAGGGTATCTTTATGCTTGAACCGGGCAGACGTTGTATTATTGCTTCAATCTGTATAATCATTATTTTCTTTACAGGAATTTTTGGATACCACTTTATAGAGGGGTGGAATTATCTTGATTCTATGTATATGATGATTATAACTCTGAGCACCATAGGCTTTGGAGAAACCCATCCTCTATCTCCTGCAGGGAGACTGCTTACCATATTTATTATAATATTCGGTATAACTACAGGAGCCTATGTTCTACAGGGTATAGCCCGTTTTATTCTTGAAGGGGAACTGAGTAAAATGATAAAAAAACAGAAATTACAGAAGCAAATAGAAGCTATAAAAGACCATTTTATCATATGCGGATTTGGAAGAATAGGATGCAGAATTGCATCGGAATTGAAAGAAGCAGGAGTGGAATTTGTTATATTAGACAGGGATAATAATTTATATGAACATATAACAGACGAAAAAAACTATCTTATGATAGAAGGAGATGCTACAAATGACGAGATACTGAAAAAAAGCGGTATTGAAAGAGCAAAAGGTCTTGTATGCGCACTGCCTTCAGATGCAGATAATGTTTATGTAGTGCTTTCATCAAGAGAGCTGAACAAAAAACTTATTATTATTTCCCGGTGCCGTGAAGAAAGCGGCAAAAAAAAGCTTTATATAGCAGGAGCAGATAAGGTTATATCACCATATCATATGGGTGCTATGAGAATGTCTATGGCTGTAATAAAACCAAATGTCTATGGCTTCCTGGAATTAATAACGGAAAATAAAGAACTTGACCTGGATATGTCAGAAATAGAAGTAGTTACTGGTTCTGCTCTTCATAGAGTTCCCCTGAAGGATTCACATATAAGAGATAAACTCGGAGTTATAGTTATAGGTATGAAAAAACATAATGGTCATATGTTATTCAACCCATCTCCGAAAGAATTCATAGAGGAAAGAGACCATCTTATAGTTCTGGGAAGCAAGGATCAGATTAAAGCTCTTAATGAAATGGTTGGAAAAACAACAAGGGAAGATTTACTGGGTATAACAAAAAGACTCAGGTTAAAAGAAGTGCGTTATGATATGAGTAATGAATAAGGTCGAAGCCGGTATTTTACCGATAATAAAATGGAGGTGAAAAATAGTGGAGAAAACAAAAATTGACTGGGATTTAATGCAACTTTATATGAGAGTCTTACAACTTAAAGGTTCTTTTGAAAAGAGCAAAAAGGAATATGAAGAATATATAATAAAATGCGAAAAATCCATAGAAGAGTGTAATGAAATGCTTAAAGATCTTGAAGAATTTACTCCCTGATTGACGTCATTTCAAGAATTTATTCTTTAACTGGCCATGGAATAAATCAAACTCTCTTCCGGCATATATTTAATGAAATCAAAATTCTTTTTACACGAAAGTTTTTCATCATTAATCAGGACAGGATTCAATATTTTCAGCCCATCAAAATCTACTTCACTGACAGATGTACAGAAAATGATTTTTTCAGATTTTCTATTCTGAAGATCTGTAAGACATTTTTCAAATATACAATTTTGAGATAAAAAATTTTCTACCGGATATACTATAGCTCCATGAAGTTTTTCAGGGGTTATAACTCTGGACCTCGGATTTGTTGTATCAATAAATATATTCATAGAAGCTATTGAAAAATTCCTTTTTTTAACAGATTCTTTTATACGCTTTTTGAATTTATTATCACCGGGATCGCCGTTCCAGAAGCCAGATAATGCTTTAGAAAGATATATTTCTATATCTTTCACACTGCCTGTACGAAAAAGTATGTTTTTTTCCTGTCCGAAAAAACAAACAAGTAAAGCTGCAAGTGCAATAGAATGGGCATGTCCGTCTTCTTTGCCGATTAACAGGGCAAACTTCTCTTTACTCTGAATAAAATTAATTAAATTTTTAAAAACCTTATTTTTATGATCCATCTTCTATCACGTCCGCTTTATTATTTTATCGTACCTACTGTTTATAAATGTCCACTGACGCATGACAAGTAAAGCGCATAGAATTATTTCCAGATACTGAATTCTATTTTTAATTTTTACAAAAACAAAAAAAGTCTCTATATTTACTATCGGAACTATTGCAAAAAAATTAAGGGCATTTTTTATATTTTATAATTTAAATTTACAACATAAATTTGGAGCTTTGCTAAACCGGCAGGATTTTACAATATTTCGTTGAAAAATAAATTATTGGAAAGGATATAAAATATCAGGGGAAACTAAATTTGTAACTATTTATTAAAAATTATGAAAGATAAATGGACTTTTTTAACATCTCATGTTGTATTTACTGATAGAATCCTGAAAATACGGCATGACAGATATCTGTTTAACGAAGAGAATACAGAAAAAGACTATACTGTAATTGATACCTATAACTGGGTAAACATATTGCCTGTAACTGAAGATGGCAGAGTTATACTCATAAAACAGTACAGACATGGAACAAAAGAAGATATAATAGAAATTCCCGGAGGTGTTGTAGAAAGTGAGGACATATCTCCGGAAATGGCTGCCAGGAGAGAATTACTTGAAGAGACAGGTTACAGTTCGGAAGAATTTATCGATCTCGGTGCTGTAATACCGAACCCTGCCATTCAAAGTAATAAATGCTATATGTATCTTGCAAAAAATGCCTTCAAAGCAGGCAACCAGTCTCTTGATCCTCATGAAGAGATAGATCTGTTCTTTGTACCCAGAAAAGAGATAGCCTCGATGATACGGAGCGGTGAAATCAAACATTCCCTTGTCATAGATGCTTTTTGTCTCTTAATGCTATATGAAGGAAAAGAAATATAATTTTTATCAGTCAGCTATCAGCAGTCAGCTTTCCCTTGAAAATAGTTATTGCCTGAAGCTGAAATATACTATAAAGAGAGGAGAGTCATCACTGGCCGGTTTTTTAAAGAATCTGGCTCTAATACTATGAAAGTAATTAAATTCGGAGGTTCAAGCTTAACTGA
>DAIOEN010000012.1:59965-66072 GCA_036746235.1 Vulcanimicrobiota bacterium
AATCTGGCTCTAATACTATGAAAGTAATTAAATTCGGAGGTTCAAGCTTAACTGACGCAGAAAGTTATCACAGGGTAAAAGAGTTATTAATAAAGGAAAAAGAAGATAAAGTACTTGTTTTATCTGCCATGCAGGGCATTACAAAAGAACTGCAGAAGGCCATAAAAAAAGCTTTAAAAGAAGAAGATGAAGTAGAAAAGATTATAAAAGAAATATCAAAAAAACATCAGATAGTTGCAACTCAGGCTATAAGAAATTCAGAAATTCTTTCAGATATCCTGGAGAGAATTGAAAAAAAGATGAAACGCCTTGAAAGGCTGTTATACGGAATAAACTATACGGAAGAGGTAACGGCAAAATCAAGGGATATGATACTCAGTTTCGGCGAAAGACTCTCTGTTCATATAATGGAAGGTATATTCAGGTCAGAAGGCATAAAGAGCTGTGCCATGGAAGCAGACGAAATAGGCATAATCACAGACGGAGAATTCGGTAATTCCACAGCGGATTTGAAGAGTACAAGAAAAAATCTCAAAAAAAATATAGGCCATGTTCTGGATAAAGGAATCATTCCTGTAGTAACAGGTTTTTTCGGACAATCAAAAGATGGCTACACAACACTTTTCGGCTTCGGAGGAAGTGATTATACAGCAGGTATTATAGCCTGTTCACTGGACAGCAGTGTTGTTGAAGTATGGAAAGATGTAGATGGTTTTATGAGCGCAGATCCAAAACTTGTTCCTGGAGCTCATTTTATAGACAGACTATCTTATGCGGAAGCGGCAGAGCTTGCCTATTTCGGAGCAAAAATACTCCACCCCAGAATCGTCCAGCCTATTGAACCCAGAGCCATACCTATAGTTATTAAAAATGCTTACAATCCGGACCTTACAGGAACTATAATAGAAAAAGAAGGTTATCAGAAAGAAGATGTCATTAAAAGTGTGGCATGCAGCAAAGATATAGGCGTAATAAAGATTGAAGGAGTGGGTATAGGTTATAAGCCGGGTGTACTGTCTTCTATGGCGTCAGCCATAAGTAACCATGGAATAAATATAAAATCTGTAATTACTGCCCAGACCAGTATAAATATCATACTTGACATGGAAGATCTTGATGACTGCCATAAAATGCTGAAAAAGCACCACAGCACTGCAGTGGAAGATGTAGTAAAAATAGAAGATGAAGCCTTAATAGGTGTTGTAGGAGAAGGTATGGCCACGACAAAAGGCCTTGCTGCAAGGGTATTCAGAGCTATTGCAGAAGAGCATGTCAATGTTGACATGATATCTTACGGTGCTTCACAGGTAGCATTTTATCTTATAGTAAAAGAAGAATATCTGGAAAGAGCTGTAAAAGCAGTACACAGAGAATTTTTTAAAGTTTAATATTCAGGTGAATAGTGAAGGGAAATTTCCACTACTCACTACTTACCACTCACTACTCACTAAAAAGGATGTGATTATATGGCAAAAACTTTTTCCGAAATCAATAAAAAAATCAAAAAAGGTAAAGCTGTAGTCCTCACTGCTGAAGAAGTAATAAAGATGGCAGATGAAGAAGGTATAAGCAAAGTAGCGGAAAAAGTAGATGTAGTTACGACGGGAACCTTCGGCCCCATGTGTTCTTCAGGGGCTTTTCTTAATTTCGGACACTCAGATCCTCCTGTAAAAATGAGTGAAGTCCTGTTAAATGATGTACCTGCCTATGGTTCTCTTGCTGCAGTAGATGCTTATATAGGTGCTCCTGCAATCTCCAGAACAAAAGGCATGGATTACGGAGGAGCCCATGTAATAGAAGATCTCATAAGAGGAAAAGAAATAAAGCTTGTTGCCTGGTCAGATGGTACGGACTGTTATCCTGGAAAAAATGTGGAAAGAAATCTCACCCTGAATGATCTCAATCAGGCCTATTTATATAATCCGAGAAATGCCTATCAAAACTATGCATGTGCAACAAATACCTCTCAGAAAACCCTTTTTACCTATATGGGAGTACTTACGCCAAATATGTCCAATGCAACTTACTGCAGTGCAGGTCAGTTAAGCCCTCTCCTTAAAGATCCCTATTTAAGAACAATAGGCATAGGAACAAGGATATTTATAGGAGGAACTGCAGGATATGTTGCCTGGGAAGGTACTCAATTCAATACGAAGCGGGAAAGAACTGACCTTGGAGTGCCTAAAGGCGGCGCCGCAACCCTTGCAGTAGTTGGAGACTTAAAGGGTATGAATCATAATTTTTTGAGAGCCTGTGTGATGCATAAATACGGTGTATCCCTTTTTGTAGGCATAGGAATACCAATACCGGTACTCGATGAAGAAATGGCACGTTTCGTCTGCTTAAAAGACAGTGAAATATATACAAATATAATAGATTACAGCATAGGAACTCTTTCAAAACCATCTCTCGGTCTGGTCAGTTATGAACAGTTAAGAAGCGGAACCATTGAAATACAGGGTAAGAAAATTCCTACTGCTCCAATATCCAGCTATAAAAAAGCAAGGGATATAGCACAGACACTCAAAGAATGGATAATGTCAGGGACTTTTACTCTCGCAAAACCTGTTGCTCCACTGCCATCAGATCGTGAATGTAAACCTTTAAAGAAAAAAGAGGGAGGTGAAAATTAATGGCTAAGGGCCGCTTTGTTTTAAGCTTCCCTCCAACCCTGGTGGAAGAACCTCTTACCTATCATCTGGTAAAAGATTACAATATAATTACAAATATACTCAGAGCCAAAATTACTGCTAAAGAAGAAGGCAGACTGGTTGTAGAAATGATCGGAGAACTGGAGCCTGCCATTAAATATCTGGAAGAAAAAGGGGTAAAGGTAGAGCATCTGGCTACAGAAATACTCGTAGATGATACTCTATGTGTTCACTGCGGCGCATGCGGAGCAGTATGTTTCCCGAAAGCTCTGCAGATTGACAGGGAAACCTTTGAATTAAAATTTGACAGAGAAAAATGCAATCTCTGTGAACTCTGCCTGAAGGCATGCCCTGTAAGAGCTATTTCGAGTAATTTTTGAACAGGTGACGCGTAACGCGTAACGCGTTACGCGTTACGTATCTAAATTATGATTGACTATTCGATTATGCCGGCAAGTCCCGGCTGTTATATTTATAAAGACGAAAAAAACAATATAATCTATATAGGGAAAGCGAAAGACCTGAAAAAAAGGGTTTCAAGCTATTTTCAAAAAAGAGACCATGATAGAAAAACCCTGCATCTCATAAATAATATCCATTCTATAGACTATATTGTCACAGATAACGAAATAGAAGCTCTTATACTGGAAAATACACTCATAAAAAAACATAAACCGAAATATAATATTGATCTGAAAGATTCAAGACGTTATGCCTCTATAGAAATAACAGGCGAAGATTTCCCGAGACTCCTTGTTGCCAGAACAAAACATGAAAAAGGGGAATATTACGGACCCTTTGTTTCAGGACAGAAAAGAGATCATCTCATACAACTTTTAAGAAAAATATTTAAACTCAGAACATGTAAAAGACTCCCCAAAAAAGCGTGCCTCAGATACCATATAAAATTATGTGATGCTCCATGCACAGGTACTATAAGCAGAGAAGATTACAGTGAAAAAATAAAAAATGTACGATATGTCCTTAAAAATAATACAGATTTGCTCATAGAAGATCTGAAGGAAAAAATGGATACTGCTTCCCGGGAACTTCAATTTGAAAAAGCCATAGAATATCGGGAACAGATCTATGCACTTCAATATATGTCTCAAAAACAGAAAATGGAAAGAAACAGGACGTATAATGAAGATATAATAGATTATATTATCCATGAAGAGGAAGTTTTTTTGCTCCTCTTTAACATAGATAAAGGTGCCTTACACAACAAATCCGATTTTATTTTTCCATGGAGTGAAGATTTTTTCGAAGAATTCCTTGTCCAGTATTATTCCGAACATGAAATACCTGAAATAATTATAGTCCCCTGTAACATAGAGAATTCCGTCAGAGATTTTCTTTCCTATAAAAAAGGAAAGAAAGTAACAGTAACTGTGCCGAAATCAGGAGAAAAAAAACATCTCCTTGACCTTGTAAAAAAGAACTGTGAAATTTCTTTTTTCGGTGATATGATAAAGGTTGAAGAACTTCAGAAAAAATTGCACCTCAATGATATGCCCTCTGTCATAGAATGTTTCGACATATCACACCTTTCGGGAACTTTCACAGTCGGCGCAATGGTACAGTTCAGAAACGGGAAACCTGATAAAAATAATTACAGACGATTCAAAATAAAATCACCTGAAGCCATACAGGATGATTTTACCTCAATTGCCGAGGTCGTAAGAAGACGGTATACAAGACTCTATGAAGAAGGCTCTCCCATGCCTGACCTTATAATAATTGACGGAGGGAAAGGACAGCTATCTGCCGCCCTTGAAGAACTGAATAAACTTTCCCTTAAAATACCGGTTATTTCCATAGCAAAAAAATTTGAAGAAATTTATTTCCCCGGTTTATCAAAGCCACTGAGACTCGGAAGAACGGAGAAAGCTCTTCTTTTTATACAGGAAATAAGAGACGAAACCCACAGATTCGCCATAACTTATAATAGAAAACTCAGAAGCCTTCATCAGTGAATGGAGAATTGACAGAATTATTTTTATATTATAAAATATATTTGTATTATTTGAAATATTTCAAATAATTCTAATGTTAAATTTTTTTGAAAGGGAGGGATTTTATTTTTTAAAAAGAATTTTTTATCATTGTAAAATTTTTCTTGCTACATTTCTATATTATAATTATTAAGGGAGGGGAAAACATGAAAAGAATATTCTATCCTGTAATTCTGTTACTCCTGGTTTTTATGTTAAACAGTTGTGGGAGTGACAGTACAGTAACACAGGTAAATCCTACATCAACACCGGTAATTCCCGCAGCAACTCCTACGACAACAACAGCTCGTGAGGCAGAGATATTTTTCGGCAAACTATATGATGTAACCTGTGCCAGCAAAGCTTCTGCCCTTATAGTCAACACGGATTATTCTGATGTAACTGCTTCTTCACTTAACAGTTCCGATGTAATAGCAATACCGCCCACACCTTCTGCACCACCTGTTATACCTTCCGACAGTCCGACTTACAGTAAAACTTCTACCTATGGAACTGTTTTCATAGCTAATATTGACTGGTATTATTATATAAGAGGGCTTCAATCGGACTGGCTGGAGTGGAAAGAAACAGACACATATCAGGGAGTAACAGTAGATAACGGTTATGGCCAGATATCACAGCCCACACCTCAGACCGGTTCTTCAAATATAACCAGAACATTCACTTCAAGCAGATGGACTCAGAATAATACAAAACTATTTGTATACAGTACCGGCTCAGGTTCTTACAATACCGGTGAACCGAAGAATATTTCCTTCACAGGTACACAGGTTATATATCTCCCCAAAGAGATAAACAGTAAAGATAAAATTGCCTGTAATTTTTCCTGTTCAAGTAGCTTCAGCGGTACATTAAATGGAAATCTTACCTTTGAAAACGGGTCAGGAACCTTTAACAGAACGTCACCTGACACCAGTGCCATAGGTACTGCCAATCAATACTGTCAGACAACTGGTTCAGTGAATATTACATCCCCTGTAAATAAAAGTGCAAATTTTACTCATACTGTCTACGGGAACGGTTCAATGAAGACAGTCAATACTGCGGGCAATATAGTAAATACAATGAACTACAATGGAGACACATCCGGTAACGGAACAATAACAGGTATCGCTCAGACATCTATTGCACTTACCTGGGATAGTACGGGAAACGGAACTGCCACTATAACTGCAGGACAGCAAACAAAAACAATAACTATTTATGTGCCTTATCCGTTCACACCATTATTACCTTCACCGTAAGAGAAAATAATGTGCGGGGACAGTGATGCGTAATGTTTTTTGTTCACCGATTACGCATCACGCCTCACGACTGGCAGGGTAAAGTAAAACTTTGTTCCTTTACCCACTTCGCTCTCAACACTTATTTTCCCGCCATGGCCTTCCACTATTTTTTTGGTAATTGCAAGGCCGAGTCCTGTACTTCTTTCCCCTGCAGT
>DAIOEN010000013.1:0-8741 GCA_036746235.1 Vulcanimicrobiota bacterium
TATTATTCTACTTCTTTACAAAAATCCTCTTTCAGAATATTTCATAAAATCAAAAGTAAAAATTTTTTTTATATTCTTTAACTGGCTCAAGACAGTGAACCATATTATATAATTTTTTAAAAAATATCGTTCACTTAAGATATATAAAAATTTAAATAATTCATATTTTATGAAGAAAATTGATAATATCATGTTATTTTTTTAAAATTATGTGTTTATTTTTTATAAATTTATCATTCACCATGATCATTCTTTTAAATCACTTGTATATATGTTCACAGCTATTGTATTTTATAAACACCTGTGATATATTATAAAGAACCAGAAAAAAAGTCGCTTCGGCGCATTTCCTGTATTTTTTCATGCTTTTTACCATGACCTTATTTTTACTTTTTTCTGTAACTATTTTTCTTAAAGAAAGGGTGTTGTCTAATGATTACCAGTATTAACTATAAATCCGGTAAATCTATAATAAACATGCGAAATAATTCATCCATGTATCCTTCTGATGTATCTCTTCCCGAGCCGAAGGATACATTAATTCACAGAGTGGTCATACCTGAATCTAATATCATTCAGAATATGAAATTATATAATCCTTCTTCGAATGAAGTAAAAGAAAGCAACATATCTGAAAGATCGGCAAATTACATAAATGACGGAATAGATTCCGTATTAAAAGGTCTTTACAGTGCAATCGGAGGAGTAACAGGTTATATGGCAGGCGGCTTAATGGCCAGTATAATAAAACCTTCGGTTTTCAATATGACGTCGATGAAGAAAAAACTGAAAAATAAATGGGAAGCTTTCAAAGGTTCACATTTACATAAAAAAGACGAAAGATCCGGTAAAAAGCTTTCACCTCTTGCAACGGGACAGTTAAAAGCTGCAAATATTACCGGGAATATGGTTCGTGCTTATGACGGTTACGACAGTTCCCGTGATATATTTGCACTTTATTCGGAAGAAGGACGGAGGACTGAAAATTATACTTTTCAGTTAGAAGTGGCAAATCTGAGGGACGGTGCCGAACATGGACATTTAGACTCTTATTTTTTACTGAACTGGGGAGATAAAAAAGGTAATGAAAAACTGCCTTTTGAACTGGTAAACAATAAACCGTCAGAATCATGGAAGGTTGCCGTAAAAATAGATAAAAACGGTAAGGGAGAAGTACTTAACAGTAAAGGAGAGATGGCTGAAATATCTGAAAATATCTATCATTCCACCGAATATAGCAATGTAGAATTTCAACTCGATAAAAAAATAATGAGAGAAATGGGATGGAAAGACGGAGAAACTTTACATATTCAGGCTTTTACAGCAAAAGACGGGGAAACAGAAGTATCGGATACTATTACTGATTCGACAGATGTAAAAGGTTCCCCTGAAATGCTGAAAAACATCTTCAGATGGGACGGCAAAGTCATTTATTATGCGGTAACAGACAGGTTTTACGACGGAGATAAAACCAATAATGAAGGAATTGATTTAAAAGATAAAGAGAAATTTCATGGAGGAGACTGGCAGGGCATAATAGACAAACTGGATTATTTAAAAGATCTGGGAGTAAACTGTGTGTGGGTATCATGCCCCTATTTAAATGACAGAGGCTTTTTCGGCAAAGACGGTTTTCATGGTTACTGGCCGCAGGATTTCTATAAAACAGAACCACATTTCGGTGATATGGATAAACTGCGGGAACTGTGCGACAGAGCCCATGAAAAAGACATAAAAATAATGCTTGACGTAGTGGTAAATCACACAGGTTACAATCATCCTTTTGTTGAGGATCTGGCTCACTCGGACTGGTATCATAAAAAGGGAGACATAAAAGGATACAGCGAGTATCATATGGTAAACGGTTCCCTTGCAGGTCTGCCTGACCTGGCACAGGAAAATCCTGATGTTAAAAGATATCTTATAGATGCCCATGAATGGTGGATAAAGCAGGCCGATATAGACGGATTCCGAGTGGATGCCGCAAGGCATGTACCGGAAGAATTTCTTCAGGAATTCAATGAAGCACTTCATGAGAAAAAAGAAAATTTTTATACAGTAGGAGAAGCTTTCTGGCGTGATCCGAATTTCATAGCAGGTCTGCAGAACAGAGGTCTTGATGCGATGTTTGATTTCCCTATGACTTTTGCCATAAGAAATGTATTTGCCAGTAAAAACGATGATAGTTTCTGGAAGAGACTGAAATTCGCAGCAGATCATTTCAGAGAACATCCCGGCGATGCCATAGAAAAAATACTCAGGAAAAGCGATCCCGGCATGAAACTTCTTTCAGAGGCCATGAAAAATGATCGTTATTATGATAATCCTAAAAAACTGGGAACTATGATAGACAATCATGACATGAGCAGGTTTATGGCTGAATGCGGCGGTGATTCCGCCATGCTTGAGATGGCTCTTTCTTTCCTGATGTCTGCCAGAGGTGTGCCATGTATATATTACGGAACAGAGGCCGGTCTTGACGGAGCATCTGACGATAATAGAAAAGATATGCCATGGGGGCAGAATCCGTCACTTACGGAAAAGGTCCGCAAAATGACAGAAGCCAGAAATTCTTCCGTTGCTTTACAGTACGGCACACAGATAGAACTTAAAGCGACTCATGATGTTTATGCCCATGTAAGAATGAGGCCGGATGAGGAAGTAATCTGTGTTTTCAATAACGGCAGGGAAACCGGAGAGATTGAAATTCCTCTGGAAAAGAACTCTCAAATTATGAAAGGCAATATTCTGGAAGATTTGATTTCCGGAAATAAAATAACAGCAGATGAAAAAACCGTTAAAGTAACTCTTCCTCCCGGAGGCTATGCCTATTACCAGTGGCACAGGGACAGGGATTAATAGGGACGGTGATTAATAGGATAGAGGGATTAACAGGATAGGGAAAGTGAGAATCGTGGTGGTGACAGGTGGCAGGTTACGCGTTACCCGTCACCTGTCACGGTAATGACTATCCGGTATTAAAATAGGAGGTACATATGTCTGAATCATATAAAGAAATATCGTCACAGGAAGTGGGAAATCTATCATATCTAAAAAGTAAAGGATTGTTTTTATACAGCCAGAGAACATACAATGAAGCCATTGAATGTTTTAGCATGGTTCTGGTCCTTGATCCGAAGGATATTACTGCTCTTATTCATAAAGGTAATATCCTGTTTATCCAGGAAAGATATTCACAGGCTCTCGAATGTTATAACAGGGTTCTATCAATAATGCCGGGCCACATTCAGACCTGGAACAATAAAGGCATGATTCTGAGCAACCTCGCACGTTATGCAGAAGCCATTGAGTGTTTTGATAAAATACTATCGGAACTTGACCCTGATTATATATCTGCACTGAATAATAAAGGCCTTGTATTATATAACAGAAAACAATATCAGGAAGCTCTTGTGTGCTTTGATAAAATTTTAGAAAAAAATCCGTCAGATTTTAAAGCTCTCAGCAATAAAGGACTGGCACTATCAGGCATGAAAAGATATGCAGAGGCTCTTGACTATTTCGACAGAGCCTTACTCGTTGACCCGTCATGCCCCCATATATGGAATAATAAAGGTATTATTTCAGGAGAACTGGGAGAATACGATAAAGCTGTAGAATATTTTAACAAAGGACTGGAACTGGCTCCTTATAATATTAATATTCTCTATAACATGGGTATTGCATTTTACAAACAGAAACAGTATGATAAAGCTCTGGGCTTTTACAGTAAAGCACTGAATATAAATCCCGGTTACAGTAAAATATGGGTAAACATGGGAATAGCCATGAGTAAACAATGGAAATATACTGATGCCCTGGAATGTTTCACAAGGGCAACAGAATGTGATAAAGATAATGTAAATGCATGGTATAATAAAGGTCTTGCTTTAATTAATTTACGAAACTATAATGAAGCAATAGAATCCTTTGATAAAGCCCTGGCTCTGAAACCTTCTGATGGTATGGCCTGGTATGCCAGAGGTAAAGCAATGTTTCTGGAAGAAAACCTGGCAGACCATCAGGAAGAGGTCGGAAGGATAGCGGAATTTATATTCAGAGATAAATTCAGTCTCTCGGAAAGCAACATGGATAATTAATTATGGAAAACTATCAGTATCATCCCGGTGCTATTATTCACTACATGTATACTGTCAATCTGAAGGACGGCAATCCTATTGAAACAATCCACCATGGCCCTACATGTTTTCTGGTTACAGGTTATAAGGATGAAGAATTTAAAAATAATTCCTATCTCTGGATAGACATGGTTCATGAAGAAGATAAAGCCCTGGTGAAAGGTCATGTTCAGAAGATTCTTGAAGGGATAGAAGTAGAACCGATTGAACATAGAATCATCAGAAAAGACATGACTGTACGATGGGTCAGGAATACCCCTGTCCTTCATTATGACAGTCAGAGGAAACTGATTTCTTATGACGGAGTCGTTCAGGATATTACTTACATAAAAGAATCAGGTACATCTCTTCAGAAACTTCATGACAATTTAAAGGTAAGAGTGGAAAAACTTACCGGAGAACTGGTAAAAACCAACGGGTTTCTAGCGAGAGAGATTAAAGAACGTATAAGGCTTGAGAAAAAGCTCATGGAAATTCACAGGATGGAAACAATTGGTAAATGTGCCGTAAGTATCGTTCATAATTTAAATAATTTTCTCGAAACTATTATTATTTATATAGGCTTAATAGAACAGGAAATATCCAAAGAGCCAAGAGTGGAAAGCAAACTGGAAGAAATAGCAAAGATGTGTAACTATTCGAAAGAGCTGTTAAAGCAAATCAGTAATCTACAGACAAACCAGGAGACATTAACCAATGATTTTATAAATAGAGAAAACCTGAATCTGCAGAAGCTATATAACCCTTTTACAGAGGATTCTATAGATCAGTTTATAAAAGAATGCTGTATTATTGAAAAAGGCAATAAAACAACAGCAAAGCATCTTTATGAAACCTACAGAAAATGGGGAGAGAAAAATAAAAAAGAAATTATCAGCCAGAGAGCTATGGGTTTACAACTCACAGACAGAGGTTTTATAAAAAGAAGAATCTCTTCGGGAGATACAAGAGGCAGATTTTTCTATGAGAATATCGGTATAAAAGTGAAGGATGAATAATTTCTCTGTCTCATCTGCACATTAATTTACAGATATATTGCCTTTATGGCTCCTCCATTATATAATAAGTAAAGTGAACAGTGAAAAGAATAAAACATTACTCACTTTTCACTTTTCACTTTTCACTTTTCAAAAACTTGAGGCTTATAACTATGCTTTATATATACCCTGTATCTTCACCTATCTGTCAGAACAGAAATAAAATAATAGAATCTTTGACAGAAAAATTTCAAGCAAAAAATATAGACTTTAAATTACTTAATGACATCTATAAAAGATCAAATCCATTTGCTTTTTTAATCCTCACAGGAGGTTCGGAACATGAAGTAGTCAGCAATATCACACATATAGAAGATCCTGTCCTCCTGATTGCCCATCCGGAAGAGAACTCCTTTCCTGCTTCTCTCGAAATACTTGCAAAACTTTCTCAAATGAATAGAAAAGGTAAAATCATTCTCGTGAATGAAAAAGAAAATACCTTCGAAGATTTAAAGAATACTATAAAAATAATGGAAACAGCAGAAAAACTTAAACATTCAAGAACAGGTTTAATAGGAAACCCTTCACAATGGCTTGTAGCAAGTTCTCCTGACAGTAATACAATTACCCGGGCATGGGGGCCTGAAATCATTAAAATATCTGTAAAGGAACTAATTGAAGAAACAGAACAGATTGCCGATAAAGAAGCCGAACATTATGCAGAAGAATTCTTCAGAAAAGGGGAAAAAACCATTGAGCCTGATATGAAAGAAATTCTAAAAGCAGTAAAGGTATATATAGGTACAAAAAAAATTGTAGAAAGATATAATCTCCAGTCTATTACAATGGAATGTTTTAAACTGCTCAATGATTTACATAGTACAGGCTGTTATGCCATGTCCAGGTTAAATGACGAAGGAATTATTGCAGGCTGTGAAGGAGATCTTCCCGGAACTCTTACAATGGTCTGGATGTATCATCTTACAGGTGAAATACCTTTCATGGCAAATCCTCAGGATATTGACATGGATAATAATATACTCTGGATAGCCCACTGCACCATAGCAAGAAAACTCCTGAAAAGTTATATTATAAGATCACACTTTGAATCTTCCATAGGAGTTGCTCTTCAGGGAAAAATTAAAAAGGGGCCTGTAACACTGGGACGTATAGGAGGAGAAGATTTAAAGAAGGTCTCTCTTACAAACGGCAAAATCATAGCCTGTGAAGTAAATGAAAAGCGATGCCGCACACAGCTTAAATTAAAACTTGAAGACAGTGTAAAATATTTCCTGAAAAATCCTCTTGCCAACCATCATATAATGATAAGAGGACACCATGCATCTCTGCTGACAGAATATTATAATTTTATAGTTCAGAAGCAGGAGATTTAGATATTTATGGCTGCAGAGCTCATATATGAAAAAGATGGAACCGGCCAGATTTCTTTTCCTCTGGATAAAGATTGTATTACCATTGGCCGTTCCCATTCAAATGACCTCCTTGTAGATGACCCCCGTGCATCAGGCAAACATGCCAGACTCATAAAAGAAGGTGACTATTATTTTCTTGAAGATCTGGGAAGTTCCAATAAAACTTTCATTAATGAAACGGAGGTAACGTCACGGATAAAACTATCCCATGAAGATACAATAAGAATCGGTCATACCGTATTTACTTATATAGATCCGGGGAGACAGGCCACTCTCCTCCTTTCCGGAATAAAACAGAAAAGTGCAAATTTAGGTGCTGTAAAAAAAAGACATGGACAGGGTGCACTTCAGAAAAATATAATAATTATAGGAACCATTATTCTCATTATTGCCTTTTCCATATATTGTTTTTACGGAGGTATTTTTCAGCAGCTCACCATCGATAAACACTTAAAAAATGCCGACGATTACTTCGAAGATAAACATTATGACAGAGCTATGGACGAATATAACAATGTACTGAAGATAGATAAAGAGAATAGAAAAGCTTTCAGAGGGCTGGCCAATTGCTACAGAGAACAGTTCAATTACAGAGACGCCATAAAATATTACGGGAAAGTTATAAAAACAGGTAATACAGACGAATACTATCTGGAAACATGTAATGATAAAGGCAATACATATCTTCTTTATAATGATTACAGAGAAGCGGCGAAAGCCTATAAAACAGTCAGGGATGCAAAGAACGACAATCCGGACAATAAAAGCATATCTGACATATATGCAGATACACTTGTAGGTCTCGGGAAAATCGATGTAATCAATCATAAATATAAAGATGCAGGTAATAAATACAAAGATGCCCTTGATATAGATGATAAAAATATCGATGCTTTACTTGCCCTTGGTTCCCTTTATCTGGAAAGAGGAAAATATGAAGATTCCATGCATTATTTCAGCACAGTTAACGGCGCAGATCCTGATAATACCGATGCTTCTATCGGTATAGCTTCCATATATAAAAAACAGGGTAATTATGACAGAGCTGTCGAACTCTACGATGATCTTATAAAAGATCACCGTGACATTGCAGAAGCCTATGCAGAGAAGGCAGATCTTTACAGACTGAAAGAAGATTATAAAAAAGCCCTTTCCGTTTTACAGGAAGGAGAAAAGCAGAATAAAAACAACCCTGTCATTTATATAACAGGAAGTCAGGTTTATTATGATAAAGGCGATTATTCCCTGGCTCTCGACAAAGCGGACAGAGCTCTTAAGATCCATGATAATTGCCTGAAAGCAAAGAATTTAAAAGGAAATGTTTTTACAGAACAGGGCAAAACAGATAAAGCAATTAAAATATATAAAGAGGTTCTGGAGAAAGATCGGGAAAATTTTGACTCTAATAAAGGACTGGGGAAGGCATATTTAAAAAACAAAACATATGATAAATCTCTCACATATCTGAAAAAAGCAAAAGATATAAACCCTCTGGACAGAGAGCTTTATCTGGGTATTGGAGATATATATTATATAAAAAAAGACTATGATAAAGCAATCGAATATTACAAACCGGCTTTCGGCCTGAAGGAGGATGATGCGGATCTGTGCTGTAAAATCGGCGACTGTTACAAAAATCTGGGAGATATCAGGAACTCATTACAGTGGTATCAAATTGCCCTGAGTAAAGACAATGACTGTGAAAAAGCAAGAGAAGAGTTAAAAAATCTTCCCTCCGGTTCTCCCTTTGACTCATGGTGAAACAGAAAAGTTCTTTATAAAAAAGCAGGGTTAAATGAGTTTTTTATGGAATATATTATTTGAGTCACAATTTAAGGAGGGCTACTTATGTCAAAGAAAAAAGAGGATGCCGGTAATGACGAAAAAGCAATCATAGACAGAGTAAAAACAGGAATAGACCAGGAGATAGAAAGACTGAAACAGTTAAAAAAAGATAAAAAGAATTTACTTGCCAAACTCAGAATTGTATTCCGTTCATGCCTGCTTTTAGCCATAAAAGACGGAGAAGTTTCCAGAGACGAACTGTTAAAAATGAATTATGACATTTTCAGAAAATATGGTATTGTAGACGAAGAAGTCAGGAAATACCTCCTCTTAATGAAAGATATATCTTTATCTTCCATAGAAGAAGACCTTAAAAATTATAAAATTGATAAAGAATTCTTAAAAGG
>DAIOEN010000013.1:8841-66009 GCA_036746235.1 Vulcanimicrobiota bacterium
CTTCCATAGAAGAAGACCTTAAAAATTATAAAATTGATAAAGAATTCTTAAAAGGAGTTTATAATGAATTATATTCTCTTGCCTGTGTGGACGGGAAATTTAAAACGAGTGAACAGGAGATTATAAGTAAAATTCATAACGTTTTCGGGCTTTAACTTAAAAAAGGCAGTTATCGGGGCAGTTACCTGCCCCTGTAACTGGCTATTTAAGTTTTTTCAGATAAACATCTCTATTTTTCTTTGCAAGTTCATAATCCGGATCAATCTCAAGGGCTTTATTACAACAATTCAAAGCTTCCCTGTATCTGCCGAGCCTGTCTAAAGCAACTCCTTTATCAACCCAGGCGTATTTATCTTTAAGATTAAATTCAAGAGCTTTATCAAAACATTTAATAGCTTCTTCATATCTTTCTAACTTTATTAAAACCCACCCTTTTTTATACCATGCCCATTGATATTTAGGATTACAGGATAGTGCCTTATCCAGACATCTCAAAGCTTCTTCATAATCCTCTTTTTTAACATAAACCTGTCCCTTGGACCCCCATGCCCAGTCATAACCGGGATCAATCTCCAGAGCCTTATCATAACAGTCAATAGCACTTTCATATATACCAAGAGAATTATAATTGCTTCCTTTATTAGCCCAGGCAGATTTATTTTCAGGATCAATGGCCAGGACTTTATCATAACACTGTATGGATTCTTCATATTTTTTTTGTTCCCTTAAAATATCTCCTTTATTAGACCATGTCAGCTTATTGGAAGGATGAATTGCTATTTCCTTATCATAGCAATTCAAGGCACTTTCAGAGAGACCTAAATTTTTATAACAAACTCCCTTGTTATTCCATGCATTTTGATATTCAGGATTAAGCTCCAGAACTTTATCATAATATTTTATTGCATCTTCATATTTTCCATAATAAATCAAAGCAAGCCCCTTATCAAATAAGGTAGAAACATTTCTCGGGTCAATGTCCAGTGCTTTATCATAATATTTAATAGCTTCCGTATAATCCCCCTTATCACGATAACTGTTACCAATATCAGTCAGTTCTTTCGCTGTTTTAGTCGGCACCTTTGTAGGTTCTGCAGGTCTTGGAGTAGCCTTCTTCTGTGTTGCCAGCACCTCTGCTTTTGCTTTTCTCGTAATGGCATCTTTATTATTCGGATCAATGGCAAGAACTGCATCATAACAGGCTATTGCCTGCACATAATTTCCATCATCATAACAACTATCTGCCTTATACATTAATTCTTCAATTTTTCCGGCCGAAGCGGATTTTGCTTTCAGTTCTTCCATTTCTGCCTTAAGTTTCCGGGCTTCTACATCATCGGGGCTTAAATATAAAACATTATTAAAACATTCTATGGCATCATCATATCTTTTCAGTTCTTTTAATGCCTTCCCTTTTGATGTATAGGCAGGAATAAAATCAGGTTTATATTTTAAAGCTTCATTATAACTCCCGCAGGCTTTTTCATAATAGCCGAGTTTATAACAGGCATTTCCTCTGTTAAGCCATATTTTGTAGGCATCCGGTTTCAGTGCAAGGGCTTCGTCATAACATCTGATAGCTTCTTCATATCTTCCTTCGTTAAATAATTTTATACCTTTTTTATTCCACTCATCTACTGATTGCGAAAAAGCAAAGGCAAAAGTAATAAGTAAAAAGACTGATAAGGAACATATTACTTTCATCATAATTCTCCCTTCCGACTAAATATTCGTAGTTTCATAATCATCGCCGCCTCCTCCGGGATTTTGATTTGACGGAGGATATGAAGGAGTCTCATAATAAGGCTGTTCATATTGTCTTCCGTTACCGCCGGTGGAAACAGGAGGAGGAGCGGTAGCTTCGTCTATCTTTGCGATATAATCTTTTGCATTTTTTTCTTCCTGTCCTCCGATATTGAGGTCAAGAACTTTAGTGAAATTACTTCTTGATTCTTCATAATGCTTCATGCCAAAAAGTTCTTTCCCATCTTTTATATAACAGAAAGCAAGTCCTTTTTTTGCCTCTTTATTATCTTTTTTCAAATCCAGAGACTTAAGGAAATTATTTACAGCTTCTTTATACATTCTTTTATCAAGGAAATTTGTTCCTATTTTCTGATAACAGTCAGAACTGTTTAAAGAAATTTTCTTCCTTTCATCAGACGTAAGTTTTAACTTTAAAGCTTTCTGAAAATATTCATTTGCCTTTTTATAATCAGGACTATCTTTTTTGTAATAGCCATTGCCGAGATTTACTGTACCATCTTTATTTGAAGGTTCTATAATGAGAAGTTTTTCATTATATTCTATGGCCTTGCTATAGTCATTATTTTTCATGTAATAATTCGATAAAAATTTAATAGCTTCCTTATTTTTTCCGTCTATTTTAAGCACCTGTTCAAAACACTCTGCAGCATTTTTGCTGTCTTTTTCCGCAGTGAATTTTTTTGCCAGTTCAAGATATTGCTCTTTATCCTTTTCTCCGGCATCATAAAGTTTATCAAGGCTTTCCTTTGCCGGTTTGTATTGTTTACTTCCCATATATAAATCTACAAGTGCTGTGAGGGCCGGTTTATTAGCCGGCTCTATGGTGACAGCACGGGAGTAGTAATCTATGGCACCATTCGGATCCTCTGTTTTAAGACAGCTTTTCCCGAGTCCCATAAGAGCAGCTACATTATTTTTCTCTTTTTCCAGTGCATAATTATAATTTTGTTTTGCACTGGCATAATTCTTATCTTCCAGAGCTGCATCGGCAATTTTTATATAATATGCCGCATCATGAGAGAAAAAATGAATATATATGCCTGCAAGACACAGAATAGCTATGACGGCAATAACAGGTATTGTAATGTTAAATCCCTTTTTTTTCGCCCCCCCTGCCACCGGTTGCACCATCTGAGCCTGTTGATATGATGCCTGTTGTGTGGCCGGTGAAGCAGGATAAGAAGGCACTGTTCCCGGCGGTACAGACGGTGACTGAACAGTATGAGGAAGTTGTCCGCCCGGAGGAGGCGGAGCCTGATAGGCTGGAACCTGAGTGGACGGCAACTGACCTGAAGGTCTCATCTGACCGCTCGGAGGAGGCGGAGGTTGATAGGATGAAACCTGTGTAGACGGCAACTGACCTGAAGGCCTCATATGACCGCTCGGAGGAGGCGGAACCTGATAGGCTGAAACCTGTGTAGATGGCAACTGACCTGAAGGCCTCATCTGACCGCTCGGAGGAGGCGGAGCCTGATAGGCTGAAACCTGTGTAGGTGGTAACTGACCTGAAGGTCTCATCTGACCGCTCGGAGGAGGCGGAGGTTGATAGGATGAAACTCCGGTAGATGGCATTACACCCTGTGCGCCTGCATACGTGGGAATACTCTGATATGGAACGGTAGGCGGTTGAACCTGTGCCACAGTGGGAGAAGGAGTAATCTGTCCTGAAATTAAATTTTTAAGGGCATCCTTTAAATGTCTGGCACTTGCATAACGGTCAGAAGCACTCATCGCAAGAGCACACATAACAATTGCTTCCAGTTCAGCAGATACGGCAGGATTGACCTGTCTTACAGGCTTGAAGGCAAAAGGTGTTACAGGAACAAGGCCGGTAAGAAGACAGTGCATGGTAGCCCCCAGGGAATAAAGGTCCGACCTTGGTTCAGGTCTTCCCTGAAATATTTCTTCAGGTGAAAAAGCAGGAGTACCTATACTTGTCTTTATAGTATCACTGCCGGGGGTTATAGTTCTTGCTATGCCAAAATCTATAAGAATTATCTTCTTATCGGAATTTCTGACCATTACATTTCCCGGTTTCAAATCCCTGTAGACTATAGGAGGATTCTGGGTATGAAGATATTCCAGAGCTTCAAGTATCTCTAAAGACCATTCCACTACTATAGCTTCAGGAACTCCTCCTGTACCGTAAGATCTCATAATAGTATCAAGATCTTTTCCGTCTACGAAATCCATTACAAGATAATAACGGCCTCCTTCAATAAAATAATCCCTTACGACAGGAAGGTTCGGATGTCTCAAAGAGTTGAGTATTTTTGCTTCTTTTTTAAAACTATCAATCATATACTGCTGCTGTGCCGGGTCACTTGTCTGGCTCAGCATTTCTTTCACTGCACAGGGAGTTTTTTCAAACCTTATGTCAAGAGCCTCATAAACTGCACCCATACCGCCTGATTTAATCATTCTTACTATTTCATAACGTTTGTCAAGCATCAGGCCCGGCTGAAGAGTACCGCTCGATGTAGTAGCTATTACTTCTCCGCCGCATCCTTTACAGAATCTGGCAGTATCTCTATTTTGATAACCGCATTTATCACAGAATATAGCCATAAATACCACCTTTTATAAAATCGTGACGCGTGACGCGTGACGAGAGGATAATATCAGCCTTTATATAAAATCAATTCTTCTGCTTTCTTTTTCCCAGAGAGCAAGACAGCAGAAAATTAAAAATACAATACCGAGAATAATCAATGCCCACGTGGCATATGTTATATCATTACCATAGGGATTGAGTCCTCCCTGGCCGAAGGACATTTCAAAATCCCCGTAAATAGGTTCGTATTTATCTAACGATTTATCTAAAAGTTCATCGAGTCTGAGAGTCTCTCCTATAATGGTAAAACCCCATCGGCTTGGCATAATGAAAGACGCTATCTGAGGAGGGGGATTCATTTTTCCAAGGGGAACTATAGCCCCTGAGAGTATAACCTGGGCAACAAGCACTATAGGCAATATACTGGAGGCAACTTCAGATTTATTTGCAAGAGCCGATATGAATAACCCGAGACATATGGACGTAAGGAAAACAAGAAAAACGCCTCCTGTAAATTGAAGTAATTTTTCCGCACTGTCAGGCATTTCTTTGAAATATACAAGGAGAACAACTGTCATAAGAATTGCCTGCACAAGCCCCACAAATCCCAGGACAAGTACCTTTGACATAACATAGGGAATTAATCTTAAATTTATCATTCTTTCCCGCAAATAAATCGGGAGTTCAGTAATAATCTCAAGGGACGGATTGGAAGAACCAAACCACAGAGCGACACAGCAGAGAAGAAAAACAAGCTGTGTTGCATCACCGAAATTCTTCCCGTTTTCCTGCCCCAGGCTCAGAACATCTGATTTAAAAGTAATATCAAGTAAAATACATACCAGTGCAGGAGTGATTGCAGTAAATATGAGAGCACCCATGTCTTTTGTCTTTATTTCCCAGTATCTCCGGAGGAGTGTAATAAACTGTTTTATGGGAGAAGTAGTATTGGTATGAGGGCCTATCCCCTGTTTTACACCTGACGGTGACGGAGGGGTAGAAAGAGATAGTCCTACTTCTGCAAGAGGTCTGTCTATATGTTTTATAAAATACTCGGACGTATAAAACTTTTCCGACCATTTCTTTGCAGTATCGGGAGTTTTAATATTTTCGTAAATATCGGTAAAATCCGTCACTCCGAAAAATTTAAGCCCTTCGTGAGGTGTACCGTAAAATGTAAGATAACCGCCTGTTCCCATGACTATAATTTTATCGCAGAGATCTACATTTTTTGTCACATGAGTTACGCAGAGAACTGTTTTGCCATCCAGCTTGGCTCTGTCTCTTAAAAGTTGCATAAGGGTTCTTTCCGTGGCAGGGTCAAGTCCTGACGTAGGTTCATCCAGGTAAAAAAGAGATGGATTGGTAAGCATTTCCACACCGATGCTGACTCTTTTTCTCTGGCCTCCGCTCAGGGATTTTACTCCTTTATAGGCATGAGAAGTCATTTCAAGTTTGGCAAGGGTATCATTTACTATATTATTTCTTTCCTCTGCCGTAGTATCAGAAGGAAGTCTCAATTCTCCCGCATATTTAAGGGCACTGTCTACAGTCAATTCTTTATGTATTATGTCATCCTGCGGGACATAGCCGAGAATGGAGCGAAAAGATTCAAAATTATCATAGAAATCAACACCATTGACCTTTACAACACCTTCTTCCGCAAAAGAGAGACCGCAGAGAGCTTTTAATAACGTCGATTTACCTGCGCCGGATGTACCTACTATGGCCACAAAATCCTGTGGTTTTATGGATAGATATATATCATTTAATATCTTTTTAGTGCCTCTTATAACAGAGAGGCCTGCAATGTCTACCCTTATATTTCCATGTTCACTTATTTGAGCAAGCCTTACTCCGTCAAACATCAGTTTAAATGGGCCAATCTGGACTGAATCATTTACATTTAAAGGAACTGTCCCTGTTACCCTCTGGTTATTAAGAAAAGTTCCGTTTGTGCTGTTACAATCTGTAAGAACATAGCCTGTACCTGATTGATGTATTTCTGCATGTCTGAAAGAAACCTGGGGATGATTGAGAGGTATATCACTTCTGGAATCTCTTCCTATGGTCTGTTTGTTTTTCATAGAATGATATCCCAGGGTACTCTGTCTTACTGATTCAGGGGCCATCTGAAGATAGGTATGGGAAAAATCTACGGGAGGGGCAGAACTTATCTGTGGTGAAGAAACCTGTCCCTGTAGAGGACTGGTAAATAAAAATTCCACTCTGCCAATACGTATTCTGTCATTATTATTTAATTCAACTGTACCTGAGATTCTGTTATTGTTAAGAAAAGTGCCATTTGTACTGTTAAAATCTTCGATAAAATACCTCCCTCCCTGAGAGGTAATTCTTGCATGATTTCCCGATGATTCTCTATCAAAGTCAAGTACTATATTATTACTCTGATTACGGCCAATCCTTATTTCATTACTCTGAACCGGTAACGAAATATTCTGCCCCTCTTTAATATATGAAATTGTAGCTGCCATATGTTACGTCCTCCTGTTTAGTAACCGCCGAGACTCCTCAGGCCTTCTCTTGCTCTTTCACAATGACTGTCCACATCGAGTGCATTATTATAATATTCTTTTGCCTTTTGCGCAGATCCGACTTTTTTATATGTATCTCCGAGGTCACAGCAGTTTTCGGTATCTTTATTATCTATTTTATAAGCCGTCTCATAATTCTCAATCGCTCTGTTAAAATTTTCTTTACCGTCATAGGCTTTACCCAGGAGTTTATAATTATCCTTATCTGCAGGATTTATATCTTTTGCTTTCTGCAGATAGTTTATGGAAGTATCATATTTATTTGACCTGTCCGAATTAAGTATTACCCTTCCGATTTCCCTGTTTGCCTCAAAATTATCGGGATCATATTCCAGGATCTCTTTATATTCATCTATAGCTTTTTCTTTACGTCCGTCTTTCTGATAAAGTTTTCCGAGTAAATTCTTCGCTTCAAGAGAATGTTTATGTTTTCCTTCTTTATCATCAAGAACTTCATCCAGTTCTTTTTCAGCATCACTGTATTTGCCTTTATCCATATAAAGCCTGGCTCTCGTTATGTTAATATCAGGATTTCTCTTATCTTTATCCTCTCCCTCTTTGAGGCAGTCCATAGCCATATCATAGTTTTTTTTACTCTTATAAACATCTGCTTTACCTGAATAGGCTTTGCCTTCCTTCGGATGATCCTTTATTATCTCATCATATTCTTCAATGGCTTTATCATATTTTTTCTGTCTTTTATATACTTCTGCTATGGCCAGGTCTGCTTCCACATTATTCGGATCCTTTGACTGAACTTCAGTAAATATCTTCATTGCTTCATCATATTCTTTATTTTCCATGGCAAGCCTGCCAAGACCAATGGCAGCACCTGCATTTTTATCATCTTTATCTTTTGCGTCTTCAAATTTATCTTTTGCATCTTTATATCTGTACCGTTTCATGTCTATATTACCAAGTCCTACAAGGGAAGCGGCATGTAATTTTCTGATTTCTTTTGAATTGGAACTGGAAAAATCCTTATCAAACTGTTTCATGTATTCACTTTTATCTATAATCTTATACCAGTATTCAGATTCTTTATAATTATCATCCAGGAAATAGACATCTCCAATATCATTAACCCTTTCGCCTACAAATTTCAATTCATCGGGTTTGGTGACAATACCTGCCATTTTCACAGGATCATTCACATAGGGGCCGACTATCTTTTTATATTCAGTTACAGCTTCATCATATTTATAGAGGCTCTTATAACAATCACCCATACCGCAGTAGGCTTCCGTATTATTTTTATCAACATCCAGAATCTTTTCATATTCCTTCAGAGCCTTTTCATATTCACTTCTGTCATAATATTCTTCTGCTTTATCCAGAAAACCTGCTATCTTACTCATAGGGCCTACATAGAGTATATAATAGGCACAGGTACCGACAATAATAGCTATGAGTGCAATAGGGATAATATATTTCTGTAAAGAAAATTTCTTCTTCCTTTTTGTAAGAGGTCCTGAGGGCAGACGGCCGGAAGGTAATCCCATCTGAGGTCTCAGATTACCGGAAGGCATGGTTCGCGGTTCTGAAGGACGTGCCGGCGGTATATTACCTGTACCGAGGCTTCCTGATGGCATAGTTCGTGGTTCTGAAGGCTGTACCGGCAGTGCCTTCCCGGAAGAAGGAAGACCAGAAGAAGGAGTTTTCTGGTATGGAACAGTAGATGACATTACGGCAGTTTTATCTATAAAACTAAAAATAGTATTACCGATTTTTATTTTATCACCATTTTTAAGCTGTATCTTTCCGCTTATCTCTGTGTCATTTATAAAAGTCTTATTTGTGCTGCCCAGATCTTCAACAAAGAAACATTTTTCTTTAGAAGAAATCTGAGCATGTCTTCCAGAGGCCTGACTGTCAAAATCCACCACAATATCACTGTCAGGACTGCGGCCAATTTTGATAAATTCTTTATTTAAAGGAACAGATATTTTACCTTTTCCCTGTCTTTCATAAGTTAATTCCGCATTAGAAGGAACTTTTATGTTCTGTGGCACAGTGGGAGAATTTGCTGCAAGCATAGTAGGCGGTATTAACTGAGGAACTGTAGAAGGGAAGGAAGCATTTACCATTACAGTGCCGACTTCTTCTGACGGGTTCAAAAATGTAAAAAGAGTATTACCGATTTTCACCTGACTGTTGTGTTTTAGCTCTGTTCTGGCACTTACTTGAACATTATTAACAAAAGTCTTATTTGTGCTGCCGAGATCTTCGATAAAGAATCTATTTTGTTCCGATAGAATCCTGGCATGTTTTGATGATACCTGTGTATCATAGTCAAGTAAAAGATCATTTCCTCTGTCACGACCTATATTGATACACTCTTTATTCAGTGGAACAGTGACTTTCCCTTTTCCCTGTCTCTCATATATCAGTTCTGCCGGCATAAAAACACCTCTATTAAAGTAAAAGCTATAAAGAGATTTATTCTATAAAGTGAGTAAAATTACCTTCTTCTGTAAAAATTCAGTTACCCCACTCCTGGTACCGCAACAGGTAAAAGGGGATCCGTAAAAAGCTTCTGCCTGGCAGGCTCTGGAGAAGAAAAATTAGTTTTTTATATAGTATTAAAAATTAAATAAGGGTTAATTTATTGTCTGTAAAACAAATGATATAAGGCAAATTATTTTTTTTCGTAAGAGCCTGTCAGGCAGAGGCTGATAAAATGGTTACGAACTTATTTGGAGCGGTACTTAGATTAAACATAAAATTATCGTAAACAACTTGGTAAAAGTATAAAAAAATGTTATACTCTGTTAGAAAATAAGAAGAACATTAAAGATACAGGATAACTTCAATGATACTTACAAAAAGAAGTGTTACATTGAAACTTACTTCAATTGCTGTTCTATTAAATCTCTTTTCTCTATATTTTTTCTACAGAGCCGATCTTGCAAGCAATACCGGTAAAGAAGGGTTAATAGCAAGTTCAATATGGATTATTAGCATCATATTATTCATCATATCGATTTTTATTTTATATCCGTCAAAAAAAGCAACAAAAAATCCGGAGAACACTTTAGATTTAGCTGAAAAAATTTTCTTTATATTAATGCTTCTTTTTGCTTTAACCCTCAGATTATATAAACTTACTCATAGGGGTATTTATTTAGATGAATGGTACTGGCTAACACAGGCGAAATCACTTTTAAATGGAGAAATAAACACTCCTTTCGGATTTGTCGGAGATCAACCATCTAATATGCCATGTTATATAATTGCAATGTTCCTTGCACCTTTAAAAAACGTTTATCTTGCAGTCAGATTACCGAGTGTTCTCTACAGCATGTTAAACATATTATTTATTTTCATGTTTTTAAAAGAAGCTTTTGATAAAAGGGTTGCATTAATATCGGTATTATTGCTTTCCACCTCAATCTGGGATATTCACATGTCTCAAACTGGCTGGAATAATATCACTCCGAATCCTTTTTTAATAAGTGGCGTAATACTCTTTATGTATAGAGGCATTAAATATCATTCTGAAAGAGATATTCTTATCAGCGGGCTTTTCCTGGGAATCAGTTTAAATTTACTTTATGTAGCTTCTCTGAGCCTGATTATTACTGTTATATACTTTACATATCACTTAATAATTTGCAAAAAGCCGACATTCTTCAGAAGTGTTCTTATTTCTTCCGGTTTAAAGTTCAATACTATTAAACTATCATTTAACTTTTCTCTCGAAAAATCTTTATTCATAAATTTTTCTAATTTCTCGGAATCACTTGTGCCATTCAAGTTATCTACAGTTTCTTTCTTTTATTCAGACAATGCAAAAAATCTTAATAAAACAATCTTTTTGCTCCTATTATTAGGCCTCACTACCTTTATGACTTCATCACCTACAATAATAAAAATATATAACAATTCAGAGACAGCAATCGGCAGACACCGGTCATTTATTAATGAAAATATTAATTATTCCAAAGACCAGGGAGGATTAAATTACTATATTAATCAAATTAAATTAGTAATCAACGATTTTAGCTATAATCAGGATAAATATAAAATGTATATACTCTGGGGGATAACACTGGAGCCTGTTGTTATATTCTTTCTTCTTATCGGTATCGTATATTCTCTCAGACACATATATGCTCCTCATTTTTTACTTATATGTTTAAGTTTCTTTGTAATGTTTATTCCCATGGTTGTTTTATACCGTACAGACAGTATATGGAGAGAATATAGCTTTGTGCCATCTATATATATGCTTACAGCAATCGGCTTTTATGTATTCAGCAAATTATCAGCTAAATCCATAACCATAAAAATTCTCCATTATAAACCGGAGGTTAACTTGAAAACTGCTTTACTCTGGCTGTCAATATTTATATATTCTGTATCATGGATGTATCATGCAGCCATGTACAATCATAATTTTCTTTTAAATGAAAGTGACAGTACTGAAGCATACAGTAAAGCAATAACTGAATATATAGATAAAAATATACCGGAAGGTACATTAGTATTACTACCGGATGAATTATGTAAAAATTATATTACAATTGTCCTTCAGGATAAGTATAATTATAAAACCTATGTCAGTCTGGATGATGTAATGCCATATCTAATAAAAAAGGAAAAATTCGTACTGGTCAAGATGGAGTTTAATATTACAAAAGCAAATGAGTCAGACAGGTCATTACTTTTTTTCAAAAAAAATCTAAAAAAATTTGATTCAAGTGTACAGATAGAGAATATCATCACCAGGTATGACGGTACCCATGCAGTTATATTCTACTGTTTTCATAATAGCCCGGGGAAGCTCATCAGGTGATATAATTTTTGTAAATTATAGCCAATAAAGCCGGCTCCACCGCTGAGAAAAACCTTCTTACCTGAATAAAACATCAAATAAAGCTCCCTCTTTATATTTTATTATCCGATAAAAATTCGAAAGATCTTTATTCTATATGTGGATTTAAATTATTTAGATAAACTACTTCTACCTAATTTTCATCTAAAGCCTTATTTTACGCCGTTAAAAATGAAAATTCCTATACCCTTAAATTACCTTCTCATATAAATATTCATTCAGGACTACCATTAGTCCGTGAGTAAGACACCCTTTTGTGTTATAATATACACAAAAAGAACTTTACTGCAAAGAGAGGCAATAATATGTATGTAAAAAAATTTCTTTTACCGTCCATGATTCTCGCGATTTTACTTATCATTCTCCTTCCTGCAGCAGCAGAAACAGCGCAGGAGTGGTTAAATAAAGGGCTGAAACTATATGATGAAGGTAATTATGAAGAAGCAATCCTGTGTTATGACAGGGCAATAGAACTTGAACCTGAGAATGATACAGTCTGGTATGACAAAGGGCTTGCACTGGACAACCAGGGAAAATATGAGGAAGCAATCACATGTTATGACATGGCTATGGAACTTAACAGGGAAAACATAGATGCTCTGAATAATAAAGGACTGATTATTTACAGCCAGGGGAAATATGAGGAAGCGCTCGATTGCTTTAACAGGGTAATAGAGATTGCTCCTTCATCCATCTATGGATGGACAAATAAAGGACTTATATTATACAATCAAAAACAATACGAAGAGGCCATCAAATATTTTATAAAAGCACTGGATATTGAGCCGGAACATAGACCTTCCTGGATTAATCTCGGCAACTGTTTCTATGATATGGGCAATTATGAAGATGCCATCAAATGCTATGAAAACGTTTTAATTATTGATCCCTCTTACAGTAAAGCATGGTATAACAGAGGGAATTGTTTCCAGGCACTCGGGAAAGATAGGGAAGCAATAGAAAGTTACGACAGAGCACTGGAAATTAAACCTGACTATGTTGATGCATGGAACAATAAAGGAGAAGTCTTATATTATCAGGGAAAACACGAAAAAGCTATTAAATGTTATGATACAGCAATGGAATTTGAGCCAGAATCTGTATCTGCATGGTACAACAAAGGCCTCGCTTTACACGGCATCGGTAAATATGATGAAGCTATTAAATGTTATGATAAAACAATAGAACTCGCCCCGGAATCTATTTATCCCTGGAATAATAGAGGACTTGCTTTTTATTCTAAAGGCAATTATGAAGAAGCACTTAAATGTTACGATAAAGTAATTGACATGGAACCATCATATGCCAGAGCCTGGTATAACAGAGGAAATGTATTAAGGAAACAGGAAAAATATGAAGATGCCATTAAATGCTTTGATATTGCCATAAAATGCGATCCTTTCTATAAAGAGGCACTGATTGCGAAAGGATATAATCTGAGCATGCTCGGAAAATACAACGAAGAACTTGCCTGTTATGATAAACTGTTAACAATCGACGATAAGTATAGAGATGCCATTTATAACAGAGGCCTTGTTCTGGAGGATCTGGGTAAATATGAAGAAGCCATACAATCTTATAATAAATTACTGGAAATAAATCCATCTGATATTGACGGATGGAACAACAGAGGCTATCTACTCAGACTTACCGGTAAATATGATGAGGCTATGAAATGTTTTGATAAAATAATAGAAATTGAACCGTCATATATACTGGCCTGGTATAACAGAGGACTTACGTTAGAGAAACTGGGTAAAGATGAAGAAGCACTTGAAAATTATAATAAAGCTGTAAAACTCGATCCCAAAAATATATCTTCATGGATTCAAAAAGGTATGATTTTAAATAGAATCGAGAAATATAAAGAGGCAATAGAAGCTTATGATAAAGCTATAGAAATTGAACCCAAAAGGTCTGCCACCTGGTATAACAGAGGTTACTGCCTTTACTCTCAGGGTAAATATGAAGAAGCTATAAGCTCTTTTAATAAAGCAATAGATCTTTCGCCTGATTATTTTGATTGCTGGAACTCTAAAGGTAATGCTTTATATGGTCAGGGTAAATACAGTGAAGCCATTAAATGTTATGAAAAAGCTATAGATATTAATCCCCTATCTGTATATCCCTGGTATAACACAGGTCTGGCTCTGGAAAATCAGGGAAATTATAAAGAGGCACTTGAATATTATGATAAAGCACTGGAAATCAATCCGAAATATACGGAAGGATTGAACAGTAAAGGGAATTTATTATATGTGCTTCATAAATACGAAGAATCCATAACATGTTATGACAGAGTCCTGGAAATTGAACCAGACGATCATGAAGTATGGAACGATAAGGGTAATGCTCTTTATGCCGGACGTAAATATGATGAAGCTATAGAATGTTATAAAAAAGCCGTTGAGATTGATCCGAACTATACATATGCCTGGTATAATACAGGATTGTCTCTGAGTGTTCAGAAAAAATATGATGAAGCAGTGAAATATTATGATAAAGCCGTGGAAGTTGATCCTTCATTCAGCCGTCCATGGTATTCGAGAGGATATGATTTAAACAACCAGAAAAAATACGAAGAAGCTCTGCAATATCTTGATAAAGCAATAGAACTGGACAATAAATATATAGATGCCATTTACAGTAAAGCTTACAGTTTAACCTGCCTCGGCAGACCGGACGAAGCAATAAAATGTTATGACAGAATAATAGAAATAAATCCTGAAGCTGTATATGCATGGTGTGACAGAGGAAATTTATTCCTCGACAGAGGTCAATATGACGAAGCTCTCCGTTGTTTTGATAAATCAATAGACATTGATGGTGATTACCCAGACGGGTGGAATAATAAAAGCTGGACTCTTAAAGAAATGGGAAAATATAAAGAAGCCATGAAATGTATTGACAGAGCTCTGGAACTTGACGGAGAAAATTATGCTTACTGGGATACAAAAGGAGTAATTTTATTAAAAGAGGCAAAATATGATGAATCAATAAAATATTTCGACAGAGCACTGGAACTTGAACCTGATTGTGTGGAAATACTGATTAATAAAGGACTGGCTTTACACGGTTTAAAAAAATATGATGAAGCAGTGAAATGTTTCGACAGAGCACTGGAACTTGAACCTGACTGTAAAGATGCAAAAGATGGGAAGGAAAAAGCTTTGAAAGGTGAAAAGTGAAAAGTGAAAAGTGAGTCGTAGTGGCGAACAGTGTTCGCCAGGTACCCGGTGAAAACACGCATTACGCATCACCCGTCACCCTTCACACTTCACGATTATAAGGTATTTTTTAAAAAAACCATTGAGTTTATAAATATTATCTGTTATATTATTTTTATTCCAAATTAAAAAATAGGAGGTCAGTTATGTCTATAGTTACAAAAATTAATGATCATTTTAAAGAGATCCTCGGCAAAGGTGATCCTGTAAATGAAATGAAAAACCTTGCCATAGAAATGGCAAAATATGATATGACAATGAAGGGCAAACCATTCCCTACTTTCTTAAAGCCCTATATGGTATCTAAAGAAGCAAAGCCTTCTTTTAAACATGCCACAAATAATATTATGTCTGCCATTGAAAAAGTAGCAGAAGCATTCTTTACAGATCCGAAATTCAAAAATCTTCTGGAATTGAAAGATCTTGTTGAAAAATACGCGAAAATGAATCAGGTATATCCCAGAAGACAGATAGTTTCCCGTCTTGATGCATTCTATATGCCTGAAAACGGAGATATAAAATTCATAGAATTCAACTGTGACAGCCCTTCCGGTATGGGATGGCATGATGTCATGGTTGATATGTTCAAAGAACTTCCTACTATGAAAAAAGCAGGGGAAACCTTCAAACTGGAAGCAGATAAATTCCTCGATACCCATACAAAAATGCTTCTTAAAAAATATCACGAATTCTGTAAAGCAAAAGGTGAAACACCGGTATCGGATCCGCTGTTCGCCATAGTATGTGCCAGTGACTCGACAATCCTTTCCGATGTAAAGGTAATAGTAGATACCCTTATAAAGAAAGGCCATAAAGCCATATATGCAGATCCGAGAGATTTTTCCTATGACGGAAAACATCTGACAAAAGACGGACAGGTTGTCCATGTAATATACCGTGATGCAGTACAGGAATTCCTTGACGCACCTTACTACGGCCACACAGATGCAGCCCTTAAAGCCTATGAAGACGGAAATATCTGTTTTGTAAATCCTTTCTGTTCCCGTGTGGGCGGCCTGAAATCAGTTCTTGCCATCATGCATGACGACAGATTTTCCTATCTCTTTACAGAAGAGGAAATGGAAGTTATTAAAAAATATATTCCATTTACACGCCTTGTAAGAGATCTGGAAACAGATTATCATGGAGAAAAAGTAAATATCCTCGATTTAATCAAAAATAACAAAGAAAAGCTTGTCTTAAAGCCGAATTCCGGCTATGGCGGACATGGCGTAATGGTAGGCCCTGCCGTGACAGATGATGAGTGGAAAGACACTTTAAAAACTGCTATGGAACCGGGCAACACCTATGTGGTACAGGAAATGGTTCCCATACCGGCTGACGAATTCCCTGTAGTGGATGAAGGTAAATTCATGGGATTCCAGCCAAAGAATGTAAATATCAATTTCTGGGCCTATGACGGAGAATTCGGAGGAGCCTATGTAAGAGCCGCTGCCGGCGCAATAATAAATGTTCACCAGGGCGGAGGCATGGTACCTGTATTTTATGTAAGCTAGTAGTCAACCACGATGATTTTATCGGGTAAATCTCGTCATTGAGAGCGAAGCGAAGCAATCCCATCGGTAGAAGCTAATTCGATGGGATTGCTTCGTCGCTATCGCTCCTCGCAATGACACCCATTTTAATTATTGTGGCTCTCTACCGGAATGTTAACGGGTAACTCGTAATCAGACAACACATTGCGTCGCCCTACTCGTTTCTGTTAAAATTACCTCCGCCGTTGTCATTTCTGGTGAAACTGCCGCCGCCGCTATCGCCTGAACCGCCTGAGCTACCTGAACTGCTATTATAGTATCCGGTATTGTTATCAATATAAACGGATTCTGATGATTTCGTAGCATCTGCAATCTTTAATAAATAATCATCTGCCTGTGTTGTTACTTTCCCGCCTATATTAAAATTCTTTATATTATTAAAACAGACACATGCTCCGCTGTAATCTCCGGCCAGATAAAGGGTTTTACCTTTTTCCAGATAACAGTCGGCAAGACCTGATTTTAAATCTTTATTTTTACTGTCTATTTTCTTTGCTTCATTGAAATTTTTCTCTGCTTCTGCATATTTCTTTCCGGAAAGATAATTCTTACCAAGTGTCAGATAGCAGTTAAAACTCATTGAATTGATTGATTTTTTCTCAGAAGCATCAGGTTTTAACTCCATAGCCCGTTTAAAATATTTATTTGCACCATTATAATCAGTCAGTTTATAAGACGCTTCTCCTGCGTAAATAAAACCGTCTTTATCAGAAGGGAATAATTCAGTCAGTTTTTTCCCGTATAAAAGAACCTTCTCGTAATCATTAAGTTCTTTATAACTTTTACTCAAACCTTTGAGAATATCTTTATTATCGGGCTTTTTTTCGCCGGCTTTTTGGTAACAGTCTGCCGAGAGTTTATATTTGCCGTCTTTCATGAGAAATTCCCCTGTTTTTATATATTCATCAACCTTTATCTCTCCGGCAAGATACAGATTGTCAAGAAGTTCCTTTGCAGAATTATAATCCTTTTTATTTATGTATAAAGGGAAAAGCTGTTCACTGGCTTTATTAACAGTAGCCATATCTTTATTTTTCAAGGACAGCTCGACAGCTCTTTTATAATAATCTATAGCACTGTTCGGGTCCGATACTCCGTCAGGGTTTTTCGCATTATCAAGAACAATATCTGCAAGAGCCATTAAAGCTTTTACATTTTCTTTATCCAGGGCAAGGACTTTTTCATAATTAGTCTTTGCAGTTATATAATTTTTTCCCGCATCTTCTGCAATTTTAAGATAACGGGCAGGATTATTATAATAATTATTTGCAAGCACTCCTCCTACAATTAATAGAAGAACAATAATTACTGCCGCAGGTATCAATATTTTGTTTCTTTCTTTCTCCCCCTCTGTCCGTTGAATCTGCGCCGGTGATGCAGGTGGAACAGACTGAGCCTGACTGGTTTTTAAAGGAGAAAAATTCTCTCCAGCAGTTTGAGAAGGAAGAGGCGAAACAGCAGATGGAACTGTAGGAACAGGCCTTTGAACAGGTGCGGCAGGAACTGTGGGAACAGGTCTATAAACAGGTGCGGCAGGAACTGTGGGAGTTAATGATTTATTCGCCATGTTCTCTAAAGCACCTTTCATATGTTCTGCACTCTGATAGCGGTCTTCAGGATTCATAGAAAGGGCACACATTACTATATCATCAAGTGCTCCTGACACATAAGGTTTATGAGTCCTTACAGGGCTGAAATCTCCCGGCATTACGGGAACCATTCCTGTCAGCAGACAGTGCATTGTAGCACCCATACAGTAAATATCAGAACGTATTTCAGGTTTTCCCATAAGCAGTTCCTTGGGAGCAAATACAGGCGTGCCTATGCCGGTTTTTGTAGAATCTGTTCCCGGTGTCATAGTTCTTGCTATGCCGAAATCTATAAGAAAAAGTCTTTCATCTGATATGCGGAGCATTACATTTGCCGGTTTTAAATCTCTGTATACTATAGGAGGTGATTGATTGTGAAGATAAGAAAGAACTGAAAGTATTTCTTTTGCCCATTTAATTACCAGATCCTCCGGCACTCCTTCTATGCCGTAACTTCTCATTACACTATCAAGATCTTTTCCCTCTATATATTCCATGACAAGATAATAACGGCCACCTTCTACGAAGTGATCCTTTACACTGGGCAGATTGGGATGTTTCAGGTCATGCAGTATAAGAGCTTCTTTTTTAAAACGGTCTATAAAATATTCCTGTTCTTCCGGTTTTGAAGAAAGGTTTAACATTTCCTTTACGGCACAGGGGCGATTTTCAAATCTCCGGTCGATTCCTTCGTAAACAGCACCCATACCGCCGGATTTTATGAGTCTTTTTATTTCATAACGGTTATCTAAAACCACTCCTGTGGAAAGTGTGCCGTCCGATGCAGTGGCAATCACTTCTCCACCGCATCCCCTGCAAAATTTCGCCGAATTACTGTTCTGGTAACCGCATTTTTCACAGAATATGGCCATAAGTCTTTTCTCCAGTAAGTAAGTATATAGAAATTATATATTCTACAGAGATAACCAATTTTCCCTGTAAAATCATGGAATTTTTTATAATTTTTGCATAATAGTGGATTACGTAAAAAATGCCATTTGAGTTTTTCATTTATAATTATAAAATAAAAGGATTAGAGAATGAAATATCGGCAATCAATCCGACCCATCCGAGTTCAGACACAAGAGCAATTTAAGGAGTCCTGGACGTCCGAAACCCCATACAGTAGCTGTGATTGTCCGGCGGAAAATTGTGACGATAGGCAGACCGGCAGCTACCGGCAGCATTGAGCCACCCACCGCCGCGAGTGACCCGGACGGAGCCTGTAGGAGGCCCAACAGGATTACTCACACTCGAAGATGGATAATCTCCATACCAGTCATTACACCACTCCCATACATTGCCGCTCATATCATACAGACCAAAACTATTGGGGCGCTTCTGTCCCACAGCATGATAGTTCTTAAAACTCCCACTCTCTCTATCATAATAAGCCTTATTATCAGTTACTACACTGTTATCCCGGTACCAGCAATAAGAACCATCCATACTACCACCCCAGTAATACTCTGTACTGGTCCCGGCACGGCACGCATATTCCCACTCTGCCTCTGTAGGAAGGCGATATCCTTTAATATTTATATCTACATTGCCTCTGTTATCCTTACTTCCATAACATTTACCCAGTCCTTTACGGTCACTTAACCAGTTACAATAGGCCACTGCTCCATACCAGTTTACATTCACGACAGGACGATTTTCATAACCAGTTCTCACACTATAAGAACCGTTGCTGCCACTTATTCCAGAATTTTCATCTTCTTTCACTATTACCCACTCAGCACCGCCTTCACTCTGATTTCCTGATGCATTTAAAAATTCACAGTATTCTCTATTCGTTACCTCATATTTTCCCATATAAAAACTGCTCACTGTTACGCTGTGAACTGGACTAGAACCGGGTGCTTCACCACCCATCTGAAATGTCCCGCCATTAATTAATACCATTCCTGAAGAACCATTATCTCTTACACCAGATATGGGAGTCGGAGTCACTGCGCCCTGTTTCGCCAGAACCTCTGCAGCAGCTTTTTTCCCTATAGCATCTTTATTATTCGGATCTATTGACAGTATCGCTTCATATAACCCTATAGCCTTTTCATATTCTCCTTTATCATAACAGGCGTTAGCTTTCTTCAATAATTCGGCCACCTTGCTGTTATCTACTGATACAGGAGCAGGAGTCTTTTTAGCAGCAGCCTGTTCCTTCAATTTCTTTGCCTCGGCCCTCTTCTCTTTAGCATACTTATCGTTCGGATCATAACTCAAACAGGTATCATAACACTTTATTGCATCATCATAACGGCCAAGCTTTAAATAACAATTTCCCTTGTTATACCATAATATGGGCTCCTTCGGATAAGACTCCAATGCCCTGTTATAACATTTCAGAGCCTGTTCATATTCACGGTTCTTATAATAATCATCACCATCTTTACTCCAGTCTTCTGCATTTTTTGGTAATACTGCGGACATACACAATGACAATAACAACACTGCTGATAGGATTATTGAATGAATACGAAATGACATACAATTTACTTCCTTTCTGTCTGAACTCGGATGGGTCGGATGTTTCGGATGAGTCGGATTTTAAGAGAACATAAAGTCGGTGTAATCTTTTAATCCGTTTAATCCGTGATTCTGACAATTTTCTATGTTATAATATACCTCAAAAGAACTTTACTGTAAAGAGAGGTGAAATGTATGAAAAATACAAGAAAGAAAATACCTTACGGTGTTTCGGATTTTCAAAAAATCAGAAAAGGAAACTATTACTATGTAGATAAAACTAATTTTATTCAAAAAGTAGAAGATTCTTCTGATTATCTATTTTTTATAAGACCCAGAAGATTCGGTAAATCTCTCTGGCTCTCTCTTATGGAAAATTATTATGACATCAATAGAAAACAGGACTTTGAAGAACTATTTAAAGGAACTTATATTTACGATAACCAGACAGATACTAAAAATTCATACTTCATTCTAAAATTCAATTTCTCTGAAATAAACCCTGATATTAAAGAAGTGGAAAAGTCTTTTAATCAGACTATTAAAATAAACTCTCTGGAATTTATTAAAAAATATAAAGACTATTTAGAAGATACAGACAATAAAATGTACCAAACTATAGAAAATATAAACAGTGCAGCAGAAATCTTGAAATATATTAACAGTTTCGCTAAAGATAAAGGCAAAATCTATCTCCTCATAGACGAATATGATAATTTCACAAATACAATTATATCGTCAACAGATAATGAACAATACATGGCTATTACTCACGGCGAAGGATTCTACAGACATTTCTTCAATGTAATTAAAGCCGGCACTACAGGAGGGCCCATAGCAAAACTCTTCATTACAGGTGTATCACCTGTCACTATGGATGATGTAACAAGCGGGTTTAATATTGGTTATAATATAACAGCTCTTCCTGAATTCAATGAAATGACAGGCTTTACAGAAACAGATGTTAAAGACATGCTTTCTCATTATGATATAGATGAAAATAATATTGAACTTATGAGGAAATGGTATAATAATTACCTCTTTTCGGAAGATGAAAAAACAAGAATGTACAATTCCGATATGGTTTTATATTTTATAAAACAATACACTGATACACATAAAATACCTAAAGATATGCTGGATTATAATATCAGAACAGATTATAACAAGATTAAATATCTCATCATTACAGATTTAAAAGGGAAAATCAAAGTAAATGGCAATTTTGAAAAATTAAATATCATACTCGAAGAAGGACAGATTGAAGCTAATATTGTAAACAGCTTCCCTGCTGAAAGAATTATTGACCCGCAGAATTTCATCTCTCTTTTATATTATTTCGGATTACTTACCATTAAAGGCGTAAGTTACGGCATGACAGAACTTTCTATACCCAATGAGGTAATCAAACAGCTTTATTACGAATATATAAGAGAAGGTTACAGGGATACAGAAATATTTAATGTCAATTTTTACAAACTCGGAATACTCTTTAAAGGACTTGCCTATTTCGGAAAATGGGAGGAACTATTCAAATACCTCTCTGATGAAATGAATAAACAGACTTCCCTCCGGGATTATATCGAAGGAGAAAGATCTGTTCAGACCTTCCTTCGAGCCTATCTGAATGTTTCAAATTATTATATTACAAGGACTGAATATGAGCTTAATAAAGGATACTGTGATATTTTACTTCTTCCAAATGTAACTCAATATCCTGATATGAAATATTCATACCTCATAGAGCTTAAATACTTATCACAGAAAGAATTCAATCAGGAAAAACTTGAAGAAAAAATTAAAAATGCAGAAGAAAAACTGAATAAATATAAAGATGATGAAGGGCTTCAAAAATTGCTCGGCAATACTCAGATAATAAGGCTTATTCTCGTATTTTCAGGGGTGGAACTCACATACAAGTCTGAACTCGGATAGGTCGGATTAACGGATGAGTCGGATTTCAGGAACATAAAAAATACCCATGAAGGTATAAAATTTTTAAAAATTAGAATAATCTTTTAAAAATTACAGTAAACCCTTACCGGCTATGGGCGGCAATAGAGTATTTTCCTGTTTATCCCTCTACGACCTTCGGTTTACACAATTCATCTTCTTTTACTGCAGTTCTCCCGCAGGCTTCACAGTAATAAGTGATTTTTGCCAGTTTCGGTTTACAGAGATGAGACTTTTGAGCTGCTTTTTCTCCGCAATAATCACATTCATATATTGTATTATCTTTTGCAGGTTCACAGAGATGCCCTTTATCAGGAGCAACTGCGCCGCAGGTTTTGCATGTATGTAATGCCATAATAACACCGCCTTTTTTTATTCGTTAATAAATCACCTGACTATAATATTCAAAAGTTATAATATAAATCCTTTTTTATTTCTTCTATATCCTGTGACTGATTTCAGGATAAGAAACAAAACAAATATCAGCAGAAATGGAATTACAGGAAAAGGAAGGATACCGGTTAACCCCAGAAAAGCCAATAAAAGGGATATTATTGCGATAATTATAAAATAGACTGACATTTTTTCGAAGGTTCCTTTAAAATTCTGGTAATAGTTTTCAGGGAGACAGACGGAAAAGGAGCTTTTCAGAATTACAGAAATTATAAAATTCAAAAAAGCAAATATTACAAGCATTCCTACAGAGAGGGTAGAATACTGAATTAAAGCGTCACGATAACACATTCCATGCCTGATTACCCCCATAAGAATTCCTCCCGGTAAACTTATGAAAAATACTACCGGTATGGCTATTGCCAGACCTCGAAAATACTTTAAACTCTTTTTCAATTTACTGTAAAAAATTGCTTCTCCTTCAGGAGAGATTTCTGCGATATCTGCAGGGCCTTCTTCTGTAAAGAAGTAATCTATTGTCTTAATTATAAAAGATTGATCCATTATTGTTCTTACGCACATCCATATAGAAAGTATTATCAATATGAGATCAACAACTATATCTCCACCAGTAGCTATTTGTGCTATAGCAACAATAAAATGACCTGTTCCTTTAGCACCTGAGTTTCCATCCAGAAGAATCATTCTGAGTGAAGTAATCATAAGAGGCAATCCCAGAAAGGTCCATAAAAAAATGTTTTCACTGTAAAGGCTACAGGAAGGTTTAACGAAAAAACTAAAGCACGCTATATATATAAAAAATAATATATACAAAGGCAGCAGGCTGTCTAAAAGGGGCGGAGGAATCTGTGCGATTATTAAGACTGATGTTAATAAAATCCCTGCGATTAAACCTGTGGAATAACGGAGAGTAACTTCGCTCAATTTAGGCCGACTTGTATAAGAAACAGATTGTTCTTCAATCATTAAGATCGTTCCTTTCTATTTCATATAATTTTTTATAGTAATTCGTCTTAAAATTACAAAAACCTCTGTTCTGCAGAGGCTTACTAGCTCCTGCGTGAGACAGGGTTTTTTTAAAAGTACTGAACTATTTATCAGCCATCCATGAATTTTTCAGTAATTCTGCAACTTTATTGGGTTTTTCCTTTGCCATACTGGTTAATTGTTCAACAGTTCTTCCGCCGGACGGAGCTACAGTTCTTCCGCCTTTATCACTTATAAGATCGGTAATGGGATTAATTCCTGTAGATGGTCCCGGTATAAGACAGAGTTTCATTTTTGTATTATTACTCTTTTTCTCTTTTATCAGATAGAGACCGTATATTACAAGACAGACCATTATTATAGCAGCAAATGGCCAGGCCAGGGTTCTCACATCAACATTTCTGCTCCCGGCTGCCGGCTTATAAATCGGTGGTAAATTCGTTCCCGCCTGAACCTGAGGCATAGGTTTATTTATAACACTTATAAAATCTCCCCTGCCTTCATCGATACCTACAGAGGCAGCTACAACCTGTTTCAGATCCGGTATATATTTTTCAGGCACATTATCCAGTGCAAGGGCAACAGTTATCTTTTCGACTTTTCCTGTTGCAGGAACAATCTTTGTCTGATATGAATTAAGCTGATAATTAAAACGTTCTTCTATCTTATCATAATCGGCACCTTTGCCCGATGCTGTTTCTCCGTCACCTTTATTATATTTTTCTCTCAGTCTTTCCATACTTAACACATGGACTCCATTACTCTCCGGCACAACTTCATCTCCGCATGGTCTGAAGCTTCCGTCCTGATTGACCTGTCCTATTGAACGACCACCTATAGTAATAATTCCGTCACTGCCTGTATCGTTCTGGGTCTGAGACATTGTTTCACCTGCGCTGCCGGGATTTCCGTAAACAGTCATCATTCTTTCAGTGCCGTCAAAATTAAGGGACACATTGACAAGAACCTTTGAATGGCCTTTACCGAGTATACCATCAAGAAATTCCTGCGTATTTTTCGTATATTTTTCCTGAAGTTCATACTGACGTGCCTGTCTTACGTCCAGCGGGAGAGTTCCATTGGGGTCATCGCCTGCTATTACGGCATCAGAAAGGATTTTTCCTTCTTCATCTACTACAACTACATTCTTTTTCTCAAGTCCTTCAAAGGAATTTGCCACAAGTGCCATAATGCTCTCTGTTTTTCCGCTGTTTATTTTATAGCCGTCTTTTGTTTCTATATATACAGAGGCTTTTGCCGGCTGTCTGCCTTCTTCATTTTCAAAGAGGGAATCTCTGGGAGGAACTATACGAACATTTGCTTTCTTTATACCTTCCATATTTTTCACATCTCTTGCAATCCTCTGTTCAAGTTCTATTCTCCGGGCATCTTCTATCTGATCCTGAGTTGAACTGAAACCTGTTTCAGGAACATTAACTTCACTGGAAGGAAGTCCTTCACCGGAAAGCTGTTCCTGTATCATACCGGCCAGATCTCTTCTGACGAGAATAACAGATTTTTTATCTGCTGTCTGAACGGCGAAATCCACTCCTTCTTTATATCCTGAATTACTCAATATATTCCTCATCTGATCGATCTCGTCTGCCCCTATGGTATTATTATAAATAGAAATTAATTGCCTGTTAAAAAGATAATTATTATATAACAATCCTCCTGTTATAGCCATTATAAGAATTATACAGGCACCTATCTTTACGGAGAGAGGCCAGTTTTTAATTACCGTAATAGGATTGAAGAATTTTTGATTTTTGTTGTCTGACATATGATGATACCTCCTTAAAATTTTCTTCTCACCTATTCAGTCGTAAAGAATCTTAAAAAATTCCATTTAAGAAGAAAAATTTATCAAAAAGATAACAGGCCAGGAATTTATATAAACCTGGCCTGTTATATCTGCGTCTACTATTTTTTATCTGATTTTTCAGTTGTTTTATCAGATTTATCTCCAGAAACTTCTGAAGTTTCTTTTTTTATTTCCTCTTTAAGTATTTCAAAAAAAACTCCTATAAATGGGGCTATTATCTCTCTTGTATCAGGGTCAGATAATAGTTCATTTAAATTTCCTTTTATCTCTCCTTTAATATTAGAAGATTTTTCCGCATATTTTTCCATAGTATTTACAGTCAGTTCCGTAAGTTTCTTTTCCTGCTCTGTGGCATTCTCTTTTTTACTGGAAATTTTAACAGATTCCTTTATTGTTTCCATTGCTTCAGAGAATAACCTGTCAATAGCCTGTTCCCTGACACTTTCATCATCACTCGAAAGTTCCTGTGCAAGTTTATCACTCTCCGTAGTTTTTGCTTTTTCTTCAGCATAAACAAAAGTTATGTTTACCAGTAATACAATCAGCAAACATACAATCAGTTTTAACCTCACTGTAAAGCACCTCCATTAAAAATATAAGGGTTTCAGGCAAAAGACATTTTTTAGAGTATCGTAAATTCTGCCTTTTACCTGTTACCATAATGAAATAAATATTTCCCTTATTTTATTATAGGCGGATATTTATTGTGAAAAATTCAGGAATGAATTTTATAGTTTATAATTAATGAAATCATCTATTTAATAAATTTTCCAGTCTGGTTTTTACATCTTTTGCATAAGCACCATCCGGTGCCAGTTCAAGATATTTATTATAACCCTTTATAGCTTCTTCCGGTTTGCCTTCCTGTTCGTAAATTATACCGGTATTATAATAAATATCGGCATAAAGAGGATCAACTTTTTTTGCTTCCAGACAATAATAAAGAGCTTTTTCCATATTTTTACTGTTCATATAACAGCTTGCGAGATTAACATAAACCTCCGGAATAGAAGGATCTATTTCGAGTGCTCTTTTATAATATTCAATAGCAAGTCCGTATTTATACTCCTCCTGATAAACACTTGCGAGAGCTACGTAAACAGATGCATTGGATGGGTTTAACCTGAGTATTTTTTCAAAACAGAGGGCAGATTCTTCCAGCATGTTCTGACTGTAATAAAGCTTTCCGAGTTTAAACCAGACGACCTGATTGAGAGGTTCAACTTTAAGAACTGCCTGATATTCTCCCCTTGCTGCCGTAAGCCATCCGTTTTGAGAATAGGCATCTCCCAGACCGGTATGAGCTTCGAGAGAATCAGACTGCAGGGATAAAGCTTTCTCATAATTATCTATTGCAGACGGAATATCAGATTTCATCATGTATATATTACCCATATTTATATAGGTTTTAGCGAGGCCCGGTTCCAGTTCTGCTGCTTTCTGAAAATATTCCATAGCCTTATCGAGTTCTCCGAGAGCGGAGTAACATACGCCAAGTCCATTATAAGCAGGAGCATAAGAAGGATTTATTTCCAGAGCTGCAAGACATTCTGAAATCGATTTCTGGATCTCTCCTTCGATATAATATCTCATTGCCTCTTCATAATGAAATATTTCCGAAGCTGCACATGAGGGATAAAGAAAAAAGTAGAGTAAAAAAATCATGGATAAGAAAACACATCTTATAATACTCATCATTTATCATTCCTCAGTGGTGATAACGGCAAATATGCCCCTGATTGATTACAGCTTTGGGTTGCCGGGTGTTGGGTTAAGAAGATTTAACTATCACCAAAATCCAAAAATTGAAGAGATTATTTCTTTACAGTCCCTTATTATTGCGTCAGACAAATTAAAGTTCAAAAAATTTCTACTGAAATGTTATGTAACTGCCATGACCGGATGGTTACAACGAAGAACGAGAAACTGTTCCTCCATTCACTCTTCACTCTTCAAACCTCACTCTTCACGATTCTCATATAACTCTCATGCTTTATTCCTGTGACAGACAAAAATTTCTATTCTGTCATTCCCTGGAAATATTAAATCTGACTTCCAATTTTTTCAAACATTCTGTCATACGATCCTTTGTTCTGTTATCACTTTCTCTGTCTATTGCTTCCTGAAGTCTGTCAATACAATCTTTCGAGCCGGATTTTGCTATGATTTGAGCAATTTTTTCCCTTACATAACCGGCTTCATGACCGAGTCCTCCAGCAAGTTCTTCTTCGCCATCGGGCCCCATTTTTTCAAGAGCTTCTATAGCAGCTTTCTGGACATAGACATTACTGTCATCTTCAACCAGTTCAATCAAAGCTTTTATTGCTCTTTTATCTTTTATAAGCCCCAGAGCCCTGACGGCACAGTAAGGAAGCATCCAGTTATTTGATTTAAGGGACCTTACAAGAGGGGGGACTGCAAGTTCTCCCATGCTGGATAAAACCTGTATTGTCTGCTCTCTCAAATAATCATTACTATCTTTAAGTGTTTCAATCATCTTTTCAACGAGAGACTCATCGGCAAGTTTTCCAAGTGCCTGGGCAGAGGCCATTCTGACTTCAATATTTTCATCCCTTATACCGTTCAGAAGATATTCTATTGCTTTTTTATCTCCCAGTTCACCAAGTCTCAGAGCTGCATATTTCCTGAGATATGGTATAGGATCTTTCGTGAGCGCTGTAACCAGTTCATCGAAATTATCCTTCATCATCATACGGGTCGCACCGGGGGTGGCAGGTTTAGTCACTCCGGCAAGAAGTTCCCTGGCTTTTTTATCTTCGTCTGTTACATCCTTTTTTTCTTCAACTGTATTCTGTTTCTTTTTCCCCCCCATAAGATCACTTATGCCTTTTGTTAAATTACTGAAAAAAGAGCTTTTCTTTTCCCGGACGTCTTTCAAGAATAACACCCTCCTTTAATAGTGACACGTGACGCGTGACGCGTGACGCGGGGATAAATGTTTCCGTAATGCATTTACCTGATATTTATATCCGTCAGCAACTCCATTACCGAAGCATACACTTCGTCACTGCTCATTTTGTAGAGGCAACTCACTTCCTTTATGCACTTACATTTATAGCATGGCAGACAATCATGATTGGCTATAATTTTCTTTCCTCTTCCGTAAAATTCTATTTCCTGGGGACATGTAGGGCCGAAAAAAGTAACAACAGGTATTTTCTGCGCTATGGCAAGATGCATGGCCAGTGTATCTCCTGTAACCAGAATATGACAGTTATTTATTATAGAAGCAAATCTCCTTAAACTGTTGTTATATCCCGTATCTACGACAGGTGCTTTTTCCTTTATGTTTCTGTTTCTTTCTATTTCATCAGGCCCTCCGAGAAGAACTATTTTAATATTATCTATAGAGTTATGCAATTTATGTGCCAGTTCAATAAAACCTTCTTCAGACCATTTTTTTGTGGCATAAACACGTCCGGCACCTGTATTTAACCCTATAACTATATTATCGTCATGTATTCCCAGTTCATTAACATATTTTTTCCCTTCTTCTATTTCTTCAGGAAGTAATGTAAACATATATTCATCTTTCTCATAGGGAATGTTACATGCTTCAAAGATTATCTCCTGATAGGTCTTCTGATTTATGTTGAATTTAAGGTCATCATCTATTCCCAGTCTGAATGCATAAATAGCTTCATCATTTAAAGGATAAATATTTCCTGTTTTATGAAAAGAAAATCCTTTCTTTTCCGGCGCTTTTATCATTTCAGCAAGAGCTGTAGCCCTTATTTCCTTATCAAGGGAATAAAGTATATTAAATTCTTCTATCTGTAATCTCAGGATATTCGTCAGATCGTATGGTAACACTTTATCAATAAGAGGATTATTCTTCAGCACATCTACAGAAGAACTATCTGTAATCCAGGTAATATGGCTCTCAGGATACAACCTTTTTATCCCGTAAAGAAGAGGAGTGGTTCTAAGCACATCCCCTATGGCAGCAAGTTTTATTATTAATATTTTAAAATCCACAGGAGCATAAAAAGGACAATCTTTACAGATTCTCTTGAATTTACAAGGTTTTTCCCCTGCAAAGTAAGTACAATCAATGTTAAATTCTGAAGAATTAAATTGCAAAAAAAGTCACTTCCCCCCGCGTTTTTTCAGTTTTTCCAGTTCGTCCGATGCCGGTTTATAGTCATGTATTTTTAATTCTATCATAAATTCCTTTTCCGCGTCATCAAAATCACCTGAATTTTTATAAATTAATCCGAGATTATAATGAACGCCGGGAAATTCCTTATTAAGAGACAGTATTTTTAGAAAACAATCTTTTCCTTCTTTTAAATTGCCTCTTACAGCAAGTATATATCCTTTAGCCATAAGGGCTTCAATAAAATTTTCATTTAATTCCAGAGCTTTATCCAGAAAATGTAAAGCCTTTTCATAATTGCCGGTTTTAAGTAAAACCGTGGCTTCATAATAATTTCCACGTGGTGTATCAGGTATAATAAGATTCCCTCTGTAAAAATCTTCTATTATTTTCTTATTTGAAGAATTATTTCTGATAAAAACATAAGTATTTTCATCGGAATATATAAGACACCATTTATCAGGGATATTCTGTAACACAGAAGGCAGTTTCATGCCGAGTGGTTCATTGATTTTATTGCAGAGGACAAGATTAATATTATATTTATCAAAGACAGACAGATCGTGTCCTGCCATAGAAAAATAAGATTCCTTACAGATTTCTTCAGTGTAGACAACATCTGCCCTGCCATCACAGAAGACCAGTTTTTCGGGATACATAGTCCACATAATATATCCGCCCCATTCATAAGGATTATAGAGTCTTCCCGGCAGTTTGTTATCTCTTAAAAATTGCACACCATAAAAGGGAAACATTTCTTTTTCCATAGAAAAATCTACCGTACATATTTTAATAAAAGTTCTTACATATATCAGGGTACACAGTATCAGAATGATTGTCATCAGTCTTCTGTTATTGCGTAGAAAACTTTCCATGCTAAAATTTATTCTTTTTTCGACAAACATATCCAGATGTTTCACAAAAATTGGCACGATTATAAGGTAAAAAAGGGTAATATGCCTTACTGCTTTAAAGGCAAGATAACTGAAAGCAACCCATATGATTATATCCCTTATATTCCCTTTTTTTATAGTAGTGATTATAATAATAGCAGAAATAATCCAGAAAATTAAAAAACTCAAATTTTGCCCCAGTAAATCAGGTTTATTCCATTCAACAAGAAATTTTTGCCAGAAACCGTAACCCTGACTCAAATTAAATGGGTACAGCAAAATCTTATATCCGTAAGGATTAATAAAAGACGATAGACCGGTTAACAGTCCTGTACCTATTAAAAATAAAGAAGACCTTTTATCTGGAGATGAAAAGAATTCATCTATAAAATAAGCGAATATAATACCGAAGCCAACAAAAAAAGCACTGTGAGAATTTACCCAGACGCAATTTATAAGTGGTAATAACCATAGAGGGAAAGGTTTATTTTGTATTCTTCTTCTTTCAAGGAAAAAGATATAAAGATTTACAAATAAATAAGTTATCAAATAGGCTCTCATATCGAAATAATAATAAGGTTGAGCCAGAAAACAGCACATAACCAGAATAATGGCAGAGAGTAAAGGATTTGAATTTCTTACCTGACAGATAAAAAATATGACTGAGAACGTAATTAAAAGAATAACTGTCCTCAACAGATAAAGGCCTTTCATCTTAAAAGGGAGATAAATTAAATAAAATACAGCCAGTATGAACCATTGAGTCGAATTCCATGTCCTCCCGGTTGCAGTATAGGAAAACACATCTTTCTGAGGGAAAGTTCTTTCGTTTATAATATATTTTCCTGTAGCAAGATTAAGCCATGTATCTGCTGCAGGTATATGATAGAGCGTTACAAAAGTAAGGGAAGCAAGTAAAATTATTAAAACAATATATTCATATTTAAGCATCAATCATACATCTTTATTTTTTTACCTATAATTACTATTTCATCTGCAATTATAAATTTTAATATAATCCCGGGTAAATCTCCCAGCCCAATTGTATATACGAAAACCTTCCTTTTATATTTATATAATTCCTTTTTTGTGCATCTGCCTCAATCTTAAAACCATAACAAGACTTTCCAGGAGAGTTATATAATCAAGTTTGGTTTTGCCTCTTACCCTGTCTCTAAAGATAATAGGTATTTCAAACATATTAAGATTTTTAAGTCTTGCTTTATACAAAATTTCAGTTACTATAGTAGGTCCGGCAGATATGAGATCTTCAAGATCTACAAGTTCGAAAACATGCCTTTTAAAACATCTGTATCCTGAAGAAACATCCCTGATATTTATGCCAAGAAAAGTTCTTATATATATACCTGCAAGAGTTGTTACAATCCTTCTGTACAGCCCCCTGTCTTCATCCTGCCCTCCCGGAACAAATCTGGAGCCGATAACCATATCATAACATGGTATTTTTTCAAGAAAATCCGGTATATAACGTGGATGATGAGAAAAATCTCCATCCATTTCTATTATATAGTCAGATCCTTCATTGCAGGCTCTCTGAAATCCTTCTATACCGGCAAATCCTCTCCCCCGTTTTTTCTTTCTTGTCAACAGATTTACAGAAGGATTATTCTTCCCTATATCACTCACAATTTGACCTGTTCCATCAGGGGAATTATCATCCACTACAAGTATATTAAGTCCTTCTATATTCAGCTCCAGAATAAAATTTACAAGGTCGCCTATATTTTCTCTTTCATTGTAAGTAGGTATTACTACAGTAGTTTTCATTACATCAATCTTCCGCAATTTATACAATATTTATTTGCTAAAGGTACACTGGCACCACATGAAACACAGCTTCTTTCTCCTGTAGCGGGAGACGAGAAACTGGCAGGAGCAGAAGCTGTAAAATCACTCTGAGCCTGATTATTATAGCTTTCTGAAAAAGATGGAGACGAAGACGAAGCATTGTAAGAAGAAGGGGAACTATATGAGGAAGGAGGAGCATTGTAAGAAGAAGCATTTTGCGCAAGCATGTCATAATTTTTATCATCTCTGTAATTTACGTCAGCCAATTCCCTATGACCCGTTGCGATACCTTCCATTGCACAGATATTATTTGCCATCATCCACATAATTTCACTCACATAGGTAAGATTTGCCACATCCTTTATAATACCTATATGTTCATAATTTATTCCGTTTCCTGTAACAGACATATTTATAAGATGTCTTCCATTCAACATATTCCTCATTAAATCATGAGTAAGAATCCTTTCTACTTTTCCAGGAGTCTGGCTTTTTATCATAAATGCTTCGTCAAACTCTCTGTTTCCTATCTGAATATCCTGTCCTCCGAAAGCTTTTCCTATTTTACTCAGAAAACCTTCCTGGTATAAATGAAGATGGCAGTCAACATATTTCGGGAAACTCATAGTAATTCCGGTATAGGTAGTCCTGCTTTTTCCGCTGCCTCTTGAGAAGGTATGCAACAGATAATCAAACCCTTTATAGTCTCCTGAAACTCTGGGTGTATTGAACATGCTGCCCGGATTCAGAATAAGGCCTGAATTCATGGCAAATCTCCCCCACGCATCCTGTATTGCTTTATTATTATAATAAGTTATAGCCAGACCAAGACAGATAAAGCCGCCAAAGAAAAGAATTTGAATCAAACATGCTCCGGAACTATCCATAATAAAAAGCTCCTCTCAAAGAAATATAGGCTAATTATACATTAATATAGAGAAGAAATCAATTTATATTTGATGAAATCAGGAAGCAACTATCAGTATCAGATGCATTATATAGTATTTCATAAATTATTAAAATTTAAACAGTAGTTACGCATTAATTGTCTGTCATCCCCGCTTTTGCAGGTATCCATAAGCTTTTTCGTAAAATCACAGTGGATTCCCGCGTACGCCGGAATGACAAAGGTTTATTGATGTTTTTATTTCAAAAATACGTAAGTCCTGATAAAAGTCTTTTTCCCGTGACGCGTTACGCGTTACGCGTCACGAGAGCATATATGTATTATTGATCCTCTTCCCAGTAACTATAAAATATCTTGACTTATTTCCAGATATCACATAAATTATAAGTGTTATCAATTATAGTTTAAAGCAGGTGCACTGAGAAAAATAATTCACGATAAATATTGACCGGGTGGATAATAATCATGGTATAAAAATTGCAGCACAATTTATATTAAGGAAGTGATAAACATGAGATATAAATTCACATATAAATCTATATTAATGGTTATTTTTGTACTGGCTATTACCTGTTCTTCTGCCAGAGCAGGGCTAATAAGTACAGAACAGGAAATAGAACTTGGCACTGAAGCGGCCAGGCAGGTAGAGTCAGAATACGGGTTATATAACGACCCTGTAATGACTGCATGGGTACAAAAAGTAGGTAAAAAACTTGCACAAACTGAAGGAAGAGAAGGTATTACCTACAGGTTCAAGGTACTGGACATGGAGGAACCAAATGCTTTTGCCATACCGGGAGGATTTGTCTATGTTACAAAAGGTATAATGAGAGATTTTGTAAAAAATAATGAAGATTACCTTGCTGTTATTCTCGGCCATGAACTGGGTCATATAAATGAAAGACATGGTATGAGCCAGCTGGAGTGGAGTCTCGGACTTGGTATTGTGCTGAATGTACTCCTTGGTGATAACGGTACTGCTTCTGAAATAGCACAGATAGCCTCCAATCTCATATTCCTTAAATATAACAGGGATCAGGAACTGGAAGCAGATCAATCAGGTATCAGACTTGCTCATAAGAACGGCTATAATCCCAGGGCTCTCGTGAAATTTTTTAAGGATCTAAAAGTTTATGAAGAAAAAAATCCCAATTATACGCCGGAATTTCTGGCAAGCCATCCTGATACGGAAAGCAGAATAGAAGAAGCAAATAAATATATTGCAGAAGTGGAAGGTAAACCATATAACGCCGATACTGCCGATAATACCCATGAAGAACCGACACCGACAGAGGAAAATAATTTTTCAGGAGACCTGAACGGCATATGGAAAGCAGAAGACGGAAGCATATTAAATTTAAAACATGATGACACTTATGTAACAGGTACCTATCAAAAAGGTTCTATTCAGGGAGAAATTAAAGGCAATAAAATAAATTACAGCTGGTGGAACAGAGACGGAGAAAATGGCAAGGGTTATTTTAATATATCTTCAGATGAAAATACACTTGAAGGAGAATGGTCTTCCGTAAGCGGTAAAAAAGGGCACTGGAAACTGGCAAGAAGCAGTGATGATAATAATAATGATAACAACAATGAAAATAATGAAGAACATATTGATATATCAGGTAAATGGGAATCTTCCATAGGAGAGATTAATTTTATTCAGAATGGAGATAAAGTTGAAGGAACCTATGGGAAAGGGAAAGGGGTAATAAAAGGAACATTAAACGGGAAACGTCTTGATTGCGAATGGTACGAAGTGGTGGATAAAGAAGGAGGAACCGGTTATTTTATAATATCAGATGACGGCAGATCCATGACAGGCGAATGGGGCTCCGAGGTAGGAGCAAAAGGCCAGTGGAATGCGTACAGATAAAAAATTACCCTATTATATATTATCAGGCAGGAATATTCTTTAAGATATAGAAGTATTTTATAAAATCTGGAGGTATGATAAATATATGTTATTAGAAATGAACAATGGTCAGGAAATTTATAAAACAAAATATAAAGGATCAATAGTTGATCCTTCTCTCGACAGTATAATGAAAAAGGTACCGACATCTTTTATAGCAGTAAATATTGTCAGAAAAAGATGTAATCAGCTCAATTTAAATAAGGAAGCAGACAATTACGTCACCCTCGCCAGACTCATAACAAGGGTTTTTTCGGAAATTGTAGATAGCACTGTAACCTTTGAAGAATAAAAGGCGGAACACAATCTGCATAAATTATTTAGATAAATTGCTTCTAATTAATTTTCATCTAAGGCCTTGTTTTAGGCTATTAAAAATGAAAATTCCTTTACCCTTAAATTATTTAGATAAGTGTTATTAAATAAAATTTTATCTAAATCTTTATTTTACGACATAAAAAATAAAAATACTTCAGGCCTGATAAATTATCAGGCCTGAAGAGGTTTTTAAATAATACTTACATATCCGGGTTCATCCGATTATGGGGCTATTTTTTTTCCCAGCTTTCTTTGCTTTTTTCTCAGCCCTTTTCTCTTTTAAAGATTTTTCCGATTTTTTCTTTACATCTTTTTTAATAGTTTGACCTTTAGCCATGGCTTCTCTCCTTTTCTGATTTCAGTTTTAGAGATGAGTCAAAATGAGCTATCAAACTCTTATTGCCGGGCATTAAATGCTCATTCTCAGCTCAATATATATTTTACTATATAAAAGGACAAAAAGTCCAGATATGATCATACTTAAAAGTTAAAAAAATGTATTTTTCTGATATAATACAATACAAAATTTAATATGAGGTAAAAAATACCTTTACCGGAAAGCAATAATGGTCAATGAGACAGTAACAATAGCAGTTCATTGCCCGGTAATTCAAAATCTACCCAGTATATAAACTGTTATTACGGCTCCTATAACTGATACAAAAATACTGTAGAGATTAAATCCCGTAATGCCGGCACCTCCTATAAGGTTCATCACAAAACCTCCGACAAAGGCTCCCACCATACCGAGAAAAGTATTTTTCACCCATCCCGAGCTTCTGTATCCCATAATCCTGCTTGCTATCCACCCTGAAATGGCTCCAAGAACTATCCAGAAAATTATATTCATTTTTTTACCTCTTTCTTTTCATATAACTTACGGTTCAACTACAGAACCAATAAACAAAATAAGACCTGTTTTATTATCCCTTATGACAAAGAAAAAGGGATGATCTACAAGCATATAAAACCTTTTCGGTGGCTCAGGGTTAACGGAAGTAGTGAAGGCTCCCATTTCCACTGCAGTGACAGCAGCAGCCTCTGTGCCTTTTTCATTCACTTCCACAAAGGTTTTATGAATTACCCTGTTTATATAAACATTTTCTTCCTCTGAGAATTCACACATATTTTTGAAATTTGCCTTCAGTTGATCGAATGCGATTCCCATACCGAGAGCGTTGAGTGAATCATTGAGGAGTGTTTCATATTCTATTTTAAACCTGGGAAGAAGTACATCCCCTTCTTTAACCTCAAAATCATTCATCCATTTTTCCCAGTTCTTTTCAGTCAGATTTTTTTGAAATTCGGCAATACCTGTTTTTTCATCCGGAAGGAAGATATACATAGCGGTACTTCCGTCACCGTAAGGAAGGCTTACAGCCTGAAATTTATCTCCTTTATAATAGCTGAAATCTCCTCTCTGGCTCATAAGAGGGCATTTCTTTTTGTTGCCGTTAAGAAGGAAAAAATCTTTATCCTCTGTTTTTTTCTTATCGAATTCAATTTTCCAGGTGCCTTTAAAGTATATTGCATTTATAAGATAGAGTATTGCTTCTTCAGGTATTTTATCTATAATCTTACTTATCTTATCTTTTGTTTTCTCTTTTACCCAGGCATTTATGGCATTTGCTTCAAATTTGTTACTTACCTCTGCGCCATAAAAATCTTTGCATTTCCCGATAAAATCAGGTTTAAACTTCATATCAGGTTTGCACCACAGGGAGTTTGCTATGGAAAGTTCTATATTAGAACCGGATCTTTCCAGTTCCTTCATTAAAAGTTTATTTAAACTATTTACTTCATCAGAGCCCATGCCTTTTACATGAAGGACTTCTGCCATAGCATCTCCAGTAGTCCCTTCCGCGCCGTTTCCGGTCATAGAGAGGGCCAGAGCAACACTTGCAGGAGATATGAAAATATTTTTCCCTTTATTTTCTTTTTCCACTTCTGAAAAAAGATTGAAACCGAAATCTGTATAACTTTTACTGATAGATTTTATATCACCTTTACCGGGAGCAGAAGTCCCGTCTTTAACGGGAACCTGGCTTACTTCCATTACAGGAGCCTCTGTTGCCGCTGCTGTCGAAGGTATCCGGGTTTCTTTCCCGGCTGTTTCTGTCGCAGGAACCTGTGTTTCAGGCACAGGTGTCGCCTGAGAATTCTGATTACATCCTGTAAAGAGAAGATACAGGATAAACATAATACAGATAAATTTTACTTTCATTTCTTCTCCTCCTCTTTTATTTTATTTTAATCTTTCCGGTATGGGTTTCAACCTGAAAGCAGACCAGAAGAAAGCATCTGCTTCATGTTGATCACCGGCAAAATTCTGAACCTTTTTTATCTTGCCCTTTTCTATTTTAAATAGAAGAACCCAGTTCATATCAATCTTTCGTCCCTTATATTCTCCCCAGCCTCTGTGGCAGTCTATAACATAATTTTCATTTGCCTCCAGAATAAGCACTTCTGCTTTAAAATTGCTTTTCTGAAGTTCTTTGAAAAAAGCGACTATTTCCTCGACACCTTTTTTGGTACCAGAAAGGGGATGATGTCCGGGAATGGTCCATTCCACATCATCTGCCATAACGGATCTTATGCCGTTTATATCCCCTTTCGAGTAATATTCATAGTATTTCTGGACTATGGCTTTGTTTTTTTCCGCCACAGATTCCTCTGTTTTTGCCATAATGTTTCCTCCATTATTTAAAATAAGTGATAAAACGAGACAAATACTCAGGGCAACAAGTAACCCAGACAGAATTCTCTCTTTAATGTTCATAAATGGCTCCTTTCTTAATTATTTCTCTTTTCTTCCTCCATATTTCATTAAAGCACTCTCCATTTCTTTATTGCAGGAGTGAATTGCATTATCTAAAAGACTTTTGCAATTTATCTTTATTCTACGCAATCAGAGCATTTTCCTATATAATTAAAATTTTGGCACATCGCTCTCTTTTGTTCCGTATATTATAGAAACTTTTCTCATTTAATCATATCTCGCATAATCTAATTACCGCTCCAGGTAAATTAGTAACCATTTTATCAGAACGATTAGTATCCTTGCGTCACGATATAACCTGTAAATATTATGTAGTTATTTCCTGACAACTCCTAAATAGTAAAGGATTTTTCCGGAGATTATAGAAAATTCAGTAAAAGAATTCATCAATTTTAGAAATGGATAACCATTATGAGTGAAAAAAATAATACATCCGGAGAATGGAAAGAATGGGTTGACCGTCTGGATAAAGCCATAGAGGAGAGAAATATAGAAGTTCTAGAAAATCAGATACTGGAGTTAGAAAACAGAGACTTCAAAACCAATCTGGAATTATCTTCTCTCTGTGACGGACATTACACAATGGCAAAGGAATTAAAAAAAAGGATTCCCAATATACTGAATATTTTCCATAAAACTCTGAACTTTTCCGAATTGATGAAAATTATGAAAATATTCAGATACAGAATCTATTCTACTGATGAAATCATTAATTTTCTCACAGAGATTGCTTCACAATTGAAAACAGAAGAATTATTTGAAATACTTGATAATCTGAAACTGGATATATTTTTAATGGCAGAAGACAGGAGTGGTATTTATAAAGAATTTATAGAGAGAGATGACATTTCTATAAGGGATGGACTTGTGGGAAGAATAGATCAAAAAATACTGGAATTGACAAAGAAAAACGATAATGTTCCATACAGTGCCCATCAGAGATTCTGGTCTACCTTCTCTCATATTCAGTTAAAACCCGGTGGAACAGCAGTAGTAGAACTTATGCAAATCTTGATGGCAAGAAAAGACGAAGGAAACAAAGCATATTTCCTTAAACTCTTTGAAGAACTTCCCTTCGGAGAAGATTCCTTTGTAACGAAAGGGTTAATAGAGCTTTTCTCAGAGCAATCAGATAGTGATTACCGGGAAGCCATTAGAAAAGGACTGAATAAATATGATAAAATCAGCCCTATGAGATTTTACCTGCTGGATGGTTTATACAATCTGTCAAAAAAAGATTTTCTTGAATGTATCTTAAAAGATCTGACAAAAGATGCTTCGGAAGATGATCGTCTCAGGCTTTTAAAAGGAGGACTCGAGCCTGTGCTTAAGGAAATAGATAAAAACTCTATCGATATTTCCTCTAACGGTCATTACCGGGTGGCCACAACGAAGAATGAGAACTTATCCTCCCTTCACGATTCTCATATAAATATGTTAAAAAACCTGCAGGTACGCTCGTGGGACTTTTTTAGCAGATGTTATCTGGATGAAATTTTGAAAAAATATTTACCTTCTTCTCTGTCTTATTCTTTTGCCAGTACCGGCGATAGACTCCTCTATGGTATGACAAAGGCTTTTCTTAAAGTCAGAATCGATCATATGGGATGCGGTTGTATACTGCCGGTTCTCCTGATTATAGCTTATACTGTAAATATTATACTGGATATGGCCCTGGGCAGACCTGATATTTACTGGATGAAACTGGCAGAAATAATAACTATTTTACTGTGGATTTTTACCGTAGGCGGTACGTCACGAACTCATTTTTCAGGCCAGGACACTCTGCAGGACTGTCGTAATATGGCAATCTGTTACTGGTTTACTACGTTTCTCTGGATAGCCACTACGATTGCTGTACATTTATATCCATTTTTACATTAACATAAAGGAAGAGATAATTTATGGCATGGTATGAAGATTTCTTTGATGAAACCTATCTAAAAACCTATATCCATCTGGACAGGGAAAGAACGTCAAAAGATGTGGATTTTATAATAAAAGCACTTGAAATCTCAAAAGACTGTCTTATTCTGGATATACCCTGCGGATTCGGACGGCATTCTATGGAACTTACCGCAAGGGGTTATAAGGTTACAGGCATGGAATATAACAATCCTCAGATTGAAGAAGCAAAAAAACTGATGAAAGAAACAGGCATAGATTTCGAAATAATAAAAGCTGATATGAGAGACATACCTCATAAAAACAAATATGACAGACTGGTTAATTTCTTCACGAGTTTCGGATATTTCAGCGATGAAGAAAATGAAAAAACCATGGAAAATTTTTCCGGTGCTCTGAAACCGGGCGGGATGATGCTAATGGATATGGCAAACAGGGACGGTATGTTAAATAATTACCAGAAGAACTTTATTACACATCTTGCCGGAGATGAATTACTGTTACAGGAACAAAATTACGATCCTCTGACAGGGAGAATGCGTTCTACCCATACCTGCATAAATAAAAAAGGAGAAAGGAAAGAAAGAACATTTGATTACAGAATGTACTGTCCCTATGAATTAATAGAGATGTGTAAAAGGCATAATTTTGAAGTTATAAAGGTTCTTGGAGACCGGGGAGAAGACTTTAAGATTTTTTCAAGACGCCTATTCGTAATTGCCAGGAAAGTCGGATAAAAATAGATTCCCGGCATGGGATAAATAGTGTTTAAATATATGCTAAATGTCAGAAAGGAAGGTATTTATGAAATTAATTTATTCATTTTCCGATAAAGATAAACCATCTCTGGGAGAAGTGGGAGGTAAAGGATTATCACTCATTAAAATGTCTCACGCCGGACTTCCCGTTCCGCCCGGCTTTGTCCTTACAGTATCATTTTTCAAATCATGGTTTGATAAACTTAAATCAGGGCCGGAATGGAACAGATTTTTAAAATCCTCACCGGAGGAACTGGGAGAAATATGTGATTCCTTAAAAGATCTGGCCTATACACTGGAATTAACGGAAGAACAGAAAAAAGAATTTCACAGACTTCTCACAGATGGGGGAAGTGAAAAGAGATTTTTTGCAGTCCGTTCTTCTTCTCCCGAAGAAGACCTTGAAGGGGCATCTTTTGCAGGAGGATATGAAACAGTTCTTGGAGTAAATCCTCCCGGTCTGGAAAAAGCCATAAAAAAAGCCTTTGCTTCCTGTCTGGATAAAAGAGTCGTTCTTTATAAAAAAGAACATGGTTTTTCAGCAGATGACCCGAAGATTGCAGTAGTTATTCAGGAACAGATTGCAAGTGAAACATCGGGTGTAGGATTTACTCTTAATCCCTTAAACAACTGTTATGATGAAGGGGTAATAAATGCAAACTGGGGACTCGGAGAATCTGTAGTTTCAGGTATAGTATCTCCCGATCAGTTTATCGTAGATAAGGTAAATAGAAAGATTTTAGATAAAAAACCGGGGAAAAAAGAACTTTCTATATGGCTTAACGATAAAGGGGGAACAGAGGAAAAAGAAGGTTACCGCCAGGAAGAATTTACCCTGTCAGATGATGAGATACTGGAATTGACTGATATACTCAATAAAATCGAGACTTTTTATGAAAAACCTATGGATATCGAATGGGCATATGCGAAGGGAAAACTCTATATGCTGCAGGCCAGACCTGTTACGACCCACATACCTCTTCCTGAGGAAATGATAACAGTTCCGGGAAAGCAAAAACATCTTTATCTGGATCTTGCTTTAACCAATCAGGGCATTCACGGCCCCATATCAGTTATGGGATGTGACTGGATTAATTCCATATTATTACAGGCTTTACAGGAAGTTTTTGGAAGAGATCTTATGAGTAATATTTCGGAAGGTATAGGAAAATCCTGCGGATGCCGTCTTTACATGAATCTCTCCAATCTTTTTTCACTCGTAACAAAAGAGTTCTTTGCCGGGAGATTCAGAATGATGGATACTCTGACTTCCGATATTTTACTGAACTCGGATGTAAAAGAATATATACCGGCGAAAGGCCCTTCCTGTTTTAAGGGAATGCAGATCAGTGCTTTATGGAATATGCCTGATGCCATAGCAGGACTTTTCGAGGCAGCCATACTGCCGGAACATATGGCTAAAAATTATCAGAGACAGGTTGAAAAATATCTCATTGAAATGAAGGCAGAGAAAGAAAAGAAACAGTCTTTCAGAAATTTTGCAGAAAAAACCATGGAAAAAACAGCTCATATCATAATGCATACCATGGTACCTGTTCTTCTGATATCCATAGGTGCTGAAGATAGAATAAGGAAGTTATTTGAACATGACAGTGAAGAAGTGAGAAAGCAGTTAGATAATATTGACAGATCCCTTCCCGGAAATGTAACGGTTGAAATGGGACTTGCCCTTTATCATCTGTCAGAACTTGCCGGCCCTGAAGACATGAAAGATGCAGATAGTTTCAATCAAAAAATCAGAGAGAGAAAAATTTCAGGAGAATTTCTTCATGGCTGGGATGATTTTATGAAAAAGTACGGCTTTCGGGGAGCAGAAGAAATGGATATTTCCACAGACAGGTATGTTGATGATCCCGGTATGTTGCTTCAACAGATAATTTCTTTTTCTAAAATCAAAGATACTGCTCAGAATCCTCAGACACTTTATGAACAGAGTCAGAAAGAAAGATATAAAGCCTTCGAATATCTTTCAGAAGTGGCCCATAAAAAAGGGTGGATTACGAGCAGAAAATTTCAGAGACTTTACCGCATCATAGAGACTTTCGGAGGATACAGGGAAAATCATAAATATTATATGATAATGCTCAATCATATGCTGCGGGAAAAGGTTTTACAGGAAGCTCACATGCTTGTAAAGGAAGGAAGACTTGATTGTAAGGAACAGGTTTTCGACCTGACTTTTGACGACCTTGACAGGGGACTTTCGGAGCCTTCTTTAAATCTCAGGGAAATAGCGGAAAAAAACACGGAATTTCTGAAAAAACTGAAAAATGTAAAGGCTTTTCCCCGTATAATCGATTCAAGGGGTAAAATCCTCCGCCTTCCTCCGGGAGATGTAAAAGAAGGTGAGCTTTCAGGCCAGCCGGTTTCTCCGGGAATTGTAAGAGGGCCTGTAAAGGTTCTTAAACACCCTGACGAAAAACCTCTGGAACCGGGAGATATTCTGGTTGCAAGAGCAACAAATCCCGGATGGACACCTCTTTTTATCAATGCTGCTTCTATCGTCCTTGAAGTGGGAGGCATGCTTCAACATGGAGCGCTCGTGGCAAGGGAATACGGCAAACCATGTGTTGTAGGTGTGGAGAATGTAATGTCTGTTCTGAAAGACGGACAGATAGTAGAAGTTGACGGAAGTGCCGGGATAATAAGATTGATTGAGTAAAGGAAATCATACATGGATTTCATCTAAAAATTTGCTCCAACCTTTCCCCGGCCGGGGAAAGGTTGGAGCAAACAAATACTGTCCTTTGTGATTATATTATTTAAAATTATAGCTAGTCTATCTTAATCTATAATTAAGAAGTTGGGGAAAGTGAATGGTGAATAGTGATTACTGTTCTATTTTTTCACTTTTCACTCTAAATTAAATTCTAATAAGTTATGAAATACACTATAACGCTTATGTTACACATCATGAAGCATTTAAATCTGAGCTATAATCATTATGTTTACAAATTGTTAACATAATAGTGTTGCAGAGGTAACTTATTTGTTCTATATTATTAAATGATGAATATCATTTGTAAAGGAAGGAGTATTATAAATGCGAATAGGAACAAATTATAATGTGGCAACAGGTCAGACAAATATTACTCAAAAGGCAAAGGAAGCAGCCAAGACCGACCAGGTAATAATCGGAGGAAATGTAACCGATAATAATATTTCAATGTCAGAGCAGCTTAAAAATATGAAATCTATTGATAGTTATGGACTTGATCATATATTCAAAGGAGCTGCAGGCGGATTAGTTATTGGAGCTGCCGGAACAGCTCTTGTTTCAAATGTCGTATGTGGTTTCGGAGTATGGGGAACTCTTGCTCTGTCAGTAATCGGTGGAGCTGCAGGAATAGTGGGAGGAGCAATATACGGTTTTGAGCACAGTCACGGGTAGTCTGTATAGCCTATGGTAAAGGAAAATTTATTTTTTAGTTATTTAATAATTATAGGTGTTGGGCCAGGGAAAATCCAATACCTATAATTTAAATGTTATATATTCTTTAAATAAATGGAGTTTATCATGGAATGAAAACCCTGCATATTTTATCCGTCCGTCTTTTATGGCACGATCCAGACAATCATTAATAGGAATTTCTTTTAATCCAGGCCAGGACTGGCTCCTTATGGAATGAACCAGATAAAAATCTATATAATCTGTTTCAAGTCTTCCCAACTGTTCATTTAAATATCTGTCAAAATCTTCCTGTGTATTTACAGGCCAGAAGCTTTTTACGGATACCCTTTTATACCAAATTGCAATCAAGTTTATCTTTATAAATTCCATGGCATTGCCTGCCTGGCGCTCGTCCGAAAAAAATCTTAACTGGAACAGCCATATTTGTTAGAGCTTACATCATGCCGGTTTGCATTATATTTTATTCAAATAGACCTGTGTCGTCGTGATATTTTTTTCTCCGGAGCACCAGGCAGGCAATGTAATAAAGTTGATAGCCAAATGATATTACCTGTTACGTTACTGAGAAAATTCAACAACTTATCTTTTACAGACTCCGGATATTGCTAATCCAGGCCAAGTGCTTTCCAGAAGTTCTTTTCCTTCTCTGTTTTTTCTACAAATTTTAATCCATCAGTTCTCCATTTTTCAAGTGTACTTGCTGAGGGTCCGCCGGCAAGCTCTGCGCTTTTAAAAGCTTCCCTTCGAAAAGAATCTTTCAGACCAGTATCGGAAGAAATATCCAATCCATCCAGGCCGGCACTAAAAGAGGTATTTCTGACGTTTTTCTCCAGCATTTCCAGTTCTTTCTTTGTTTCTTCGATCTTTTTCTTTATTTCATCCATACTCATAGATACGGCAGATTTTATTTCGCCTTCAAGAGCCGACAGATTCTTTGAAGTTTTTATCCCATTCATAACAATTTCTTTTATTCTGGCCTCGGCACTATCTGTCCTGTAAGTAGCGCCCAGGTAATCCACATCAAGTCCGAAACTGGCAAGCTCTTTCTCTTTATCTGTTACTTCAGGATTATTAAGTATATTCTTGAAGCCGTTTCCTAAAATATTTGACTTTTCCCAGTCTTCATCCAGAGTACCGGCTGCGTCGGTAGCTACCTGTGCAAGGATCTGAGCCCCTTTGCCTTCAGGCGGAGTTTTCAAAGCTTTCATGGCGATATTACCGGATTTTAATTTATCTTTATCATATTCATATGTGGCTCCGAGTTTATCTATATCAATTCCGAACTGTGCAATACTTTTCTCCGTCGGCGATGAAGCTTCACTGGAATTTATACAGGAAAAACCGTTTTTCAAAACATCCAGTTTCTCAGAGTCTTCATCTAAAGCACCGGCTGCTTCGGCAGCTACCTGGGCAATTACCTGAGTCCCTTTGCCTTCAGGCGGAGTTTTTAAAGCTTTCATAGCGATATTACCGGCTTTTAATTTATCTTTATCATATTCATATGTAGAGCCGAGTTTATCTATATTAATTCCGAACTGTGCAATACTTTTCTCCGTCGGCGATGAAGCTTCACTGGAATTTATACAGGAAAAACCGTTTTTCAAAACATCCAGTTTCTCAGAGTCTTCATCTAAAGCACCGGCTGCTTCGGCAGCTACCTGGGCAATTACCTGAGTCCCTTTGCCTTCAGGCGGAGTTTTTAAAGCTTTCATAGCGATATTACCGGCTTTTAATTTATCTTTATCATATTCATATGTAGAGCCGAGTTTATCTATATTAATTCCGAACTGTGCAATACTTTTCTCCGTCGGCGATGAAGCTTCACTGGAATTTATACAGGAAAAACCGTTTTTCAAAACATCCAGTTTCTCAGAGTCTTCATCTAAAGCACCGGCTGCTTCAGCAGATACCTGGGCAATTGCCTGAGCCCCTTTACCTTCAGGCGAATTTTTCAAAGCTTTCATGGCAATATTACCGGCTTTTAATTTATCTTTATTATATTCATATGTAGCTCCGAGTTTATCTATATCAATTCCGAACCGTGCAATACTTTTCTCCAGAGGGGATGACGTCTTATCGGAAATTATACGGGCAAAATCATTTTTCAAAACATCTAATTTATCCCAGTCGTCCTCAGTTTTCTTCGTATGTGAATGAGACGTGCTTTTCCCTTCGGCGGCAGCAGATTTAACAGCATTCGGAACTGTCAGAGTTTTTTCTTTCATATCTGCTGTTACACTGAAAAATTCACTTTCCTGTTCTTTTATTGCCTTTCTCCAGTCTAAAGGACGCATATTTTTATTTGCAACTTTTCCAAGATCAGGTATTCTGTCTTCAACACGTTCTTCTCTTGTATACTCAAATTTATCCTGTCCATGCTCCAGGAAGTAATTATCAGGCTCTCCTGATTTTTCATGCAATTTTTTCGCCATATAGGAATGTTGTGTATTACCCTGAATTATCATTTTTCCCACCCCTTTATATCATGTTATTTTTTTTAGTTTTAATTTACGTTATTCAATTTAGATAAATTTTTACTTATGACTCCCCGCTATTTTATAACATATAAATCTAAAAAATTCTTTAAAAAAAACTTAAAAAAACCTTAAATAAAAAACACAGATGGTGGCGAATATAACCTCAATAACTTTAAGAAGCCATCATCACATATCATCAAAAATAGCATCAGGCCCGGGTTTCATTAGATATTTATCAACAGTCGGAGAAGGCTGTGGCATAGAAGTCACGGGAAGCCTGTCGGATACGAAAATGGACGTAATTATTCCGGCATCATAATAATAATCTGTTCCGTCATCAGAATAATAAATCTTCTTCTTTGGATCTAAAAGACCATGTACATACGCATTCCTCACATCTATAATATTCGAACCGATAGATATTCCTTTCGACGTTTTACAGGCACTATTCCGTATCCATATACACCTGAGTATATATTTATCGGCTGTAAACCAGAAGGTCAGTTTTTCTTTATAATAAAACACTTTAATATTACCCTGTTCTTCTAAAGGTATACCCTCCGGCTCTCCCAGCAATTCCTTTACATCATACATGGTAGATTTATTTATTCTGAGATCTGCCATACCTTTACCTGGAATTATTAAATAACCGTTAAGAGTCTCTGCCGGTTCAGGAGTTTCAGCACGTATTGCCGTAGCAGAAGGAGCAGGAGTAAAGGTTGAAACGGTTTTTAAACCATTCCGGTACGATGAAAAATCATGGCCCGCCGAACCGGTAAAACCCCATATGATTAACAACCCTGTAAAGGTTACGGCAAAAATCGCGGCAAGTTTTCCGTAACTGTTTAACCGGTTGAAGTGTGTAAATATCTTATTACAGATAATATCTATATTATTACGGAGGTGACGGGCATATTGAGAAACAGATAATAACCAGGGCTTATATTTATTATAAAAAGAATGCCATCCGAAAAAAATCGGTCCGGTCTTTTCTTTCATATAAGGCAGTCTCTCACTGTAAGGAGAGGTGAATTTTGTAAAATGTTCCTCATAATAGTCCACAAGTTCGTCTCTGAAGAGAAACGTATCGATATATCTGTCTCTCGGAGTCAGATTTATTGCTTTATTTATAAGATATTCCAGCTGTTCGGGAATAGACTGGTTCAATTTCCTTATGGCAGGCAATTTAAATGGTGTCACAGAAGGGTCATACAGAGTCAGAAGCTGATGAAGGACAACACCGAGGGCATATATATCCGATTGAGGAATAGACTGTCCTTTTTTTCTGCACTGTTCGGGAGCTGCATAGCCCGGCGTGCCGAGTCTTACGGTGTCACAGTCTTTACGGGGGTCATAACGTCTGGCTACTCCGAAATCTATCAATCGTAATCTGTCTTCTCCCGTGACTATAATATTGGAAGGTTTCAAATCTCTGTATATGACAGGCTCAGGAGAAAGATTGTGAAGATAACAGAGTATTTCGCATATCTGTATTCCCAGCCGTAATGCTTTTTCTTCTTCAAAGGGTTTTGCTCTGTCTTTAATTACATCTTCCAGGCTTTTACCTTTAATATATTCCATAATCAGATAGGAACTGCCGTTATACTTAAAATTCGTATATAATCTCGGAAGGCCGGGATGTTCCATGCTGTAGAGAAGGTCTGCTTCCCTTTGAAAAGCATTGATGAGGATTTTTTCTTCTTCAGAAGAGGAAAAATCTGTTCTTAATTCTTTTACGGCATAGGAACGGTTTTTCCTCTTTGCCAGATAGACGGTGCTCATGGCCCCGGTGCCTATGGTTTCCTTTATTTCATATCCTTTTATTATCGTTCCAGGATTGAGTGCCATAAAAATTTATCCTTTTTAAAAACTAGTTGCTATATAAAGTCCTCTGCTGGAAATACCCTGTTCCTGATATTCCGCATGAAGGCCCGATGAGGAAAAAGCCTGTTTCATTTCTTCAACGGTGAACAGTCCCGCTTCATGTCTTTCGGTGAAATACTCTATTCCGTCTTTTGACCCTACAAGATAATGAAGGGTAAAGACAGAAACTCTATCATAAGTCTCTGAAATATTCATTCTGCATATCTTTAAATCTTCCCGTTCCACTGTAGCCATATGTATTTTTCCCGTATGCCATGTATCAGGGGTAAACCAGGGTTCAACCATAACTATACCACCGTCATTGAGATGTTCCCTGAAACAGACAAAGGTTTTTATCACATTTTCAATCGTAAGGACATAACCTATGGAACTGAAAAGACACATAATTACATCGTATTTTTTACCGATATGGAAATCCTTCATATCACAGAGAAAATAATTGCCTTCACAGTTCTTTTTCTTTACAATATCTATAAATTCACCGTTTACATCCAGGCCGTCAATGTCATAGCCCTTCAAATATTTTATATGTTCTCCCGTTCCGCATGCCACGTCCAGAATTGTTCTACAACCGGGTTTATATTTTTCAATGGTATTTTTTATAACCTCTGCTTCCTTTTTATAATCTTTAAAAGAGTAAATCATATCATAATATTTTGAACTTTTCTGAAACATAATTTCTCCTGTCTTTCATTATTCTCTGTCGTAATTCTGTCTTTTATAGACTTTAAAATATTATTTCTCCTGTTATTCTTTTTATTCCACATAAATTCCTCTATAACAGAAAACCTATCTGCTCCAGACCGGATGAATTTTTTTAGATAGTATTTAATAATACGTTGTATTTTTATTACTATTTATTTATAATTTATTATTAATTAGAGTGAAAAGTGAAAAGTGAAAAGTGAAAAGAAAAGGAGAAATGTAATGTCAACAGCAGCTTTTTTACTGGCTCCTCATACTTTACCACCGGAAAAGGACAGATTTAATTATTTGAAATGGGAGAGGAAAATATCGAGACTCTTATCTTACAGAAGCGGTTACTGTGAAAAAAGAAAAGGAAACAGACTCTTCTATATATGTAACAGAGGAGATGTAAACGAATTCAGCTTCGGGGAATTCTGCGGCGATGAACTGGAAAGGTTCATGAAAATTCCTTCTTTTTATCCCGGCGATTACATTGTTCTATGGACTTACGGACATGCAGTGCATGTTATGGCAGTAAAATCTTTCGAGAAAGGAAGTCCCGTCATAAAAGAGTTAAACCTGAGGCTGACCGTTCCTTCAGGTCTTAAACGTCCTGAAGGATTATTTGACTCTTTTAAAGAGTTCTTCCAGGAAAGCTCCATCTGTCCTGATTTTGAAGCACTTTATAAAGAATATACGGGAAAAGAAATAAGCATAAAATCATGGTTTGCTTCTTTCGGTATAGAAGGTGCAAAAGACTTCGAAGGAAAAGATAAAAAAGAACTGTGGAAAATCTTTGAAGAAACTGTGACATCCCTTCTTCAGGGTAAAGAAGTATCCGTAAAATCAATAAAAAAACTCAATGAAGAAATTTCCTGTCTGGATGACAGGGCAAAAATCAGGACTAAACCGGCAAAAAAGGCGGGAGAAACAGGAAGGCTTATATCATTTGCAGGATATGCCCTGTCGGAAATCCTGGGCAGACCTGACAGTCTCCAATGGAAAGAAAGATACAGAGCCGCTTCTTTTTACCGGGATATTACAGACTGTGAGTCAGTTACACGACTGACCACAGGTAAAGACAAAAAAGGAACAGGCCTGAGCGCTTCTTTCGGACGATTGCTCTGCCATTATCCGGTTCATCTTTACAGAGATAATATCTTCTGGGTTACTGCAGGAAGAGAAACAGAAAGCGCCAACGGACACGCATATGTAGAGAGCATGTATTCTTTTTCCGAATACTGCCATAAAGCAGGATTTTTACTGGTTATATACCCGTGGGAACTTCAGAAAAAATTCAGAAAAACCTTCGGCATAGTATCTTATGAAGAGGATTCCACTTCAAAAAATCCGGAAACTGCAGAGCTTTTTATTGACACTCCTCTTTTAAAAGCAGACATGTCTGAAGAATCGAAAAAATGGTTTTTAAAAGAAGATTCGACAGGTATGACAGTGAGAGGAGAAGCAGACGGCACTTACAGAATAACCTGTTTTAAAGATGGCAACATAATTCCCTCTGAAGGCAGGGAAATAAACGAAGAACTTCTGAAAAAAGCTTCAAAAGAATTAAATATTCGTGAAATCTTTTCTTCCCTGGGCCTGCCATGTCTTATTGAACCGGGCAAATGGGAAGAAGGTGCTTACAGAGGCAGTTCTTCCTGCGGAACAGAAAGGGAAACCTGTCTGAAATTCCTGCAAAATCTTCCGAAAGAAAAAATTATAAACCATCCTGCGGAAATCTTAAAAGATTTTCCTGATATGATAAAAGGTGACAGGATAATCTCCATAGTTATAACATATCCTTTTTTCGATGAAGATTATACGAGGACTCTCCTCAGGGATTTAAAAGGGAAAGGACTTGTGGAAAATTACGGAGAAGTATGGGTGGAAAATAATTCCCTTATATTCTTCTCAAGAACGTCTGTGATGACATCTCTCTTTATACGTATAATAGGAGATGTTCCTGAAGGAACAAAGATGGCGGTTTATAACGGCCGGACATTTCATTATGAATTAAAATATACGGGAAAGCCTGATTTACTTCCAGGTCAGCACTTTAATGAAGAAAAGAAAGAGGATATTTCACTGAGATACTGGAACGGGATAGATATAGATGATGAAAAAGTAACAGGTCTCGTGCTGGAAGGTAATGGGAGATATTATTTTTCCGTAGAGACTTTTAAGTATGATGAAGAAAATGAAAAAAATATCAATGAAAAGGTAAAGGATTTCGAGTCACTGGGACTGAAATATCTGGGGAATATAGTATGCACTGATTTCAGTAATATAGTCATGAGAGCCTATGTTTATCCGAAAGAAAATGTCCTGGCTACTCTCTATGTATCAATATTCGGAAATACGGAGGCAGAATTCTTTACATTTTTCGAAGACGGCACAGGAATTACGACTACAACTGCAGTCACATATGACAGAAGTAACACAAAAATCTTTACAATGACTTTACCTTCAGCTTCATCGATAAAAGAACTATGGGAAAAACATATGGAAAAGGTAAATAAATTTAAAACCGACGGACTCATTACCGTAAAAGCAGGAGAATCACTGATAGAATTTACTGAAATAATAGAGAAGAGATTTAATGAACATTTATAAAAATAGAGAAAGAATCATTACATTACTTGCTTTTTTATGGCTTTTCACTCTCATGACAGGTTATTATATTATAAAACCTATCAGAGAAACCCTTTTAAATGAAATGCCCTATCAGAGTTTCCCTTATATTCTCATAATAATTATGATTGTAATATTAGGTGTCAATTGCATTTACGACCGCCTGGCCAGGATACTGTCTTCTGCAACTCTTATTACAACAGTAACGGTCTTTTTCGCAGCAGGATTCGTAATTTTTTCATTCCTCATAGACAGGAAATATCCGTCGGTAAATATTCCTTTCTACGGGATGCAGCCGGGCCGGTATATACTTGTAGTATGTTATTATTTATATGTATGTATCTGATATAGGAACGGATATTGATGATGCTATGGCACTGGCTCTCTTACTGGCATGTCCAGAATATAAACTCGAAGGATGTACGGCAGTCTATATCCCCGAAAGTTGCCCCGGAAGAGAAGACAGATTATCAGAGATGTTCGGCCATAGATTATATCCTCTTAAATTCAGAAGACTTCAGATATTGAGGAAGCTGCTGGACCTTGCCGGAGCATATGACATTAAAGCAATAACAGGCACAACGGGTTTATTTAAACGGAAAGACAGGATTTACTGGAACTGTTATGAAGGGTGGAATTTACCCTGTAATGAAATTGTCAACCACTATTTTATTATGAAATAAAAAACTATGTATAGTTTTTTATAGTTTTCTATAAATTTATCGTGTCAGTTCTTTACCTTTGTTGAAGCATCGGACACATCCCAGAGACTCGAACATACGCCGGGAGTGCCGGCATAAATAAATCTTTTATAAAGTTAACAGAATTACGAAAAATATTTCTCAAAAAAACACACATGGAATTCTAAAGTTCTTCATAACTTCTTCATAATTTCATAATATAATTCCTTATACAGATTATTCTGGTGAGCATAAATGATACACATCTGTTTTCGTGACGGGTAACGCATAACACGTGACGGGAGTAATAGCTTTATTACATGCTTATACTCACGTCAGTAATTATAATGTTGAATAAAGAAAGGAAGGAGGACAGGTCTGAAACAGAGCCGGGAATTTTTAAAAAGAAGATAAGAGCCCGGAACATGTAAAGAGGCAGAGAAAGCAGGGGCCGGGAGAGGTTATAACTAAAAAAATCGCGTCTCTTTATTGGAACGTTATTATTTTAAGTAATGGTCATTATAAAGAATTTATAATTTATACGCAGGAAGGATTATTATATAAGACATTGAACATTAGACTAAAAAAAGGGAAAAATGTAATATACTTTATCATAAAAAAGAGCCTGTAAGAGGGGGTGAAATACTGGCTCAAATCTCTTATTGAAAAAAATCAATAAAATAAATTCAAGGAGGCATGTAACATGAAATACAGGATACTTATTGCAACAATCTTATTTATACTCCTATCTCTTTTTATCAATATATTAACCGGATGTGACGGAGGTACAGGAAGCGGGCCGATAATACCCGGCCTTACACCGTCTGTTGTAACAATGCAGGATATAACGGAAACAGAAGTTATAGATCCTATCGGAGAAAATGCGATAAATTCGGATGATCCGAATGCTTTCAGATATGCTGCAAACCAGATAAAAAATCTGGATTGTGTGAAAGCAGTATATGCAGATGAAGATGAAATGCTTGTAGAATATGACTGGGGAGGTACGGAAATATGGATGGATCAGCCGGACTTCCAGGAAAACAGGTCGGCCAGAGGTGACGTTTCTCCTATTTCGTCGGAGTACGGGAATTCTTTGCTGAAAGCCGTAGGAAACAAGTATGCCGTAATATATGACAGTACCTATGATGATCCCGGATTTGCCTATGACAAACCCTATCTGGATGATGTAGAAAAGGATTTGAAGGCTACAGGTTTCACCGTTGTAAGTAAACATGGCTCCCTTGCTTCAGTAGACAGTTTTAAAGAAGTGAAGGATTACGGAGTTATACTCTATACAGGTCATGGAGGACTTGATGACGAACTGGCATCAGGTGCTTACTATTCAATAATGACAGGAGAACCTTACAGTAAGCCTGATACGTCTTCGACAAAATTTGAAGACTGGAAGAATAAAAGAATCGAATCTATGACCGTAGACTGGGGTAAAACAGGAAGCAAGACTACAAAGACTTTCTGGGCGGTAACAAATAAATATTTTGATTATCACAAAACCAATCTCAGTAACTCACTTTTCTTCAATCTGGCCTGCGAGGGCATGAAACCTTCATCAAAGGTAACGATTCATCCTATGGCTGAAAGTCTCATAAACCTGGGAGCAGGCGTATATCTCGGATGGACAAAAAATGTAAGCAGCACAGGCAGTGTAGCCAATTCTTTTATAAAGCAAATGTGCACTGGCCTTACCGTAGGGGAAGTTTATAATAAAGGGTGGGAAAACGACCCTTCCGATGGCGGAGTATTGAAATATTATCCTGAAAACAGTACCGGTGCTGACATTACACTCAAATAAATTTCTTCTATAAAAATACACAGGGGCTGTTCTGGCAGCCCCTGTGGGAATTGCATCGTTCTCATATAAACTGTCATGACCTGGTGGTCATAAATGAGAAACTGTTCCTCTCTTCAACCTTCACTCTTCACACTTCACGATTCTCATATAAATTCTTCATATCTTCCTCCGAGATATTTTGCAAAGAATTTTTCTATTTTACCGAAAAACATATTTTTATTTTCAGCCCCTGCAAGGCCGTGGCCTTCATCTGAAAAGATAACACATTCACAGGGAAGTCCCTTCTGTTTCATTGCTTCCTCAATCTGTTCCGCTTCCACCTTCTTTATCCTGGGATCATTTGCTCCATGAAGGATCATTACAGGTATTTTTATCTTATCCACACTGAAAAGAGGCGATCTGGACATGAGGAAATCCTCTTCTTTATCCGGATCACCTATTCTTTTTACAAGTTCATTTCTGAAAACCTCCCACTGAGGTGGTATTGATTTTATATAGGTTATAAGGTTTGATATGGCAAAATAAGCCACTGAACAGCAGAAAAGATCCGGTGTGAATGCAGCACCTGCAAGTGCTGCATAACCTCCGTAAGAACCGCCGTAAATGGCAATCTTTTTCGGATCTGCAATCCCCTGTTCTATTGCCCACCTGACTCCGTCAGCGAGATCATCCTGCATTTTTCCTCCCCATTCCCTGTCACCGGCATTTAAAAAATCTTTACCGAAGCCCTTTGAACCTCTGAAATTTACCTGAAGGCAGACATAGCCGCGGTTAGTTAGCCACTGGGTTACAGGATTAAATCCCCATATATCACGGCTCCAGGGGCCTCCGTGGACATATAATACAAGAGGAAGGTTCTTTCTGTTCTCTCCGGAAGGATAACTTATATATCCGTTAATTTCAAGTCCGTCTCTGGCAGTAAAAGATATGTGGTCCATTTTCGAAAAGGTATATTCATTCATTTCAGGCCTGCTGTAAAAAAGGAATTCTTCCTTTTTGGCTGGACGGTCAAAAAGATAATATTTATGAGATTCATTATCACAGTCAAAACATATTATCCATTTCTCATTCAGACTGTCTCGACTTACTATATGAAATTCTCCTTCCGAAAATTTTTTAATGGCTTTAAAATCATCTTCCAGATTTTTATCGAGTATAACCCATTCTTTCTTTTCTCTGTTACAGGTAATTGCTTCTATTTCGTAAGTATCCGGGTGTATCAGTATTGAGTCAGGGTTTCTGGAAAAATTTATCCATCCGTCAAAGTCATAACGGGGATCATGAAAAAGAACTTCCTTTTCTCGTGTCTGAATATTTATTTTCAGAAGCCTTCCCGTATTTGAATTTCTTGAATCGATAAGATAGATATATTTTCCGTCCCGTGTTATACATATTGCAGAATTGGAAAAAGAATCTTCATAACCCCATTCAGCAATCCTCTCCCATTCATTCTCTCCTTTCCTTATAATCAGTTCGTCTTTCCCGTCAGAAGCAGGGCCCACACCGGCACTGACATTCATATTGCCATCTTTCACCCACCATTTGATATGGCCGGGGTTTTTTACTGCCATCTGTAACCGGCCTGATTTTAAATTCAGACGGTACACATCTGGTGCAACAGGGTTTTCTCTGTTCATTTGAATCAGTATTTCATCAGGAAATCTCTTATCCGTATTGATTATTGATGCCTGAATATGTTCATAAGGAGTCAGGTTGGTAATTTCACCAGTTTTAAGACTTACTTTATAGATATTCCAGTTTTCTTTCCCTTTCTCATCCTGAAGATAAAGTATATCTTCATTATTCTGTGCCCAGAAATAAAACCTTATACTTCTTTCTTTATCATCTGTTACAACTCTATCATCATCTAAGCCAATAGTCTTAACCCATATATTCAGGATGTTATTTACCGGTGCAAGGTAAGAGAGTTTTTTCCCATCAGGAGAGATTTTTACACGCATTTTGCCGGAAGAGCCGAAAAGGATTCGCCTGGGTATCAGTTCCAGGTGAGATGGTGAGGAAGAATTCATAGATTGTACCTCCCTGTTTTTATTTTTATATATTATATCATTAGAAAGTGAAAAATTATAGTTTTGCTTTCGTCACATCAATAAATGGCCATGAGGTAATTTATCACTTACTCAGGTAAGTCTAAAATATATGATCTCGTGACGCGTGACGGGAGGAAAAAGTTTATTACATGTTTATGCTCAGGTCAGTAAATCGTAAAAAAATCACCTTTAAAATGAGAGCGGAAATGCCCGGTATATTCCATGTAATGCCTGCCAGGGCAGGTCTTATGTACGGAGAAGGAATAGAAGGAAGCAGTGATGAATTAATAGTAAAGATAAGTGAGTGAGTCGTAAAAAGTGAAAAGTGAAAAGTGAAAAGTGAGTGGTGACTGGTGAGTCGTGAAAAGT
>DAIOEN010000014.1:0-64038 GCA_036746235.1 Vulcanimicrobiota bacterium
GATGCTAAAAAAATAGCACTATGATTACATAAGGCTTTTTAGAGGTTTTTTATTCATTTTTGACAATATTCTGTCAAATTCAGGAAGAAGATGTCAGACAGATTGAAGAGGCCTGTAAAAAACTGGCCGGTATCTAATGAAGTCACGCGTGACGCGTCACGCATTACGCGTCACGCGTCACGTAACCAGTTTGTTATATAAATCCCTGAGACGTAAAGAAGAAAGACTGTTTAGATTTTGCGACAGATAGCTATATTTTTTCAGTAATTCCCGGAAATTATTTTTACTTATGGCAAGAAGAGTGGTTCCTTCCGAATAAATTTTTGCATTAAATTCATAGGCTCCTCCGTCTATACAGGATACTTCCCCCAGTATATCTCCCGATGAAAGAGTCATAATTTCTGTTTCCCTCCCTGTAAGAGTTCTTTTATAAATCATTACCTTTCCTGATTTTATTATATAGACCTTATCTCCTTCTTCTCTTTCTCTGAATATTACAACACCTCTGTCATATTTTTCCGTGGAAATTTTATCTGCAATATCATCAAGCTGTTTAAAGGTAAGATGTTTGAAAAGGTTGCTTACATAGGCAAGATCGTAACCTTTTATGCCGCTTTTTTCTCCTTTGTAATGACTGTGCCAGGAAGGTGCGGCAGAAACCATATAAGGCTGTTTCTGAGTTAAAGATGATACAGGAGGAAATTTTGTCACTTCCGGTTTTTGAACCTTTTTTTTATAGTCCTCTGTTTCCTGTATATTGAGCTTTTTCGTGGTGAAAGCGGAGGTAAGTTCGGCTGTCTGGTGATTTAATTTATTTGTATTGTAAGCAGAGGTAAGACCTGTCATATCAGAAGGTTTTTTCGTAACATGAGGCGTTAAATCTCCTTCTCCTATTTCTTCCAGGGATGCTTTCCTCTCTTCCATATCCTGAATCGTTTTACTTGCAGCAGAAAGCTGTCCCAGTGCGGTAGTTATATGTTTTTCTTTACTGTCCTGTAAATAAAGCCTGAATTCGGTTACTGCAAATTTCAGATTCTGTACCGTTTTGTCAAAAAGGGTTTTATTTGAAAATTCCTCCTGCCAGTCGCTCATACTTCCGCCGACAGAACGTTTTTGAAATCTTACTATTTCCCTGTCTATTAAGATTATTACACCGTCAAGATAACTGGCAAAATCTTCCTGTGACATAAGGCCGAGCATAAAACGCTGGGACATCTCTTTTATTTTCCTGTGATTTATATCTTCATGAAGGCCAAAGGCTTCTATTCTTTCTTCTACTTTTTGCCCCTGTCTTTCGATTTTTTTCCCCAGTGGTTTATCTCCCAGTTCCTTCAGGTTTATCTGTCCTTTTGTTGCAACAGAAAAGGAAGGAATTCCCACTCCCTGCTGTTTGCCGCCGGGAAGTCGCCCCAGTTCCTGGGCAAATATCCTTACTGCGTCTATCTGCTGTTTATGTTGTTTAAAATCATTCGTAAAATACATGGTCTCTGAAATTTCCTTTCCGGAGATTTTTGACTGATTTTATGTTATCTCTTAAGAAATAGATTAACCAGAGTATAAAAACTACTCCATTTAATAAACTTATTAACAGAGATGTCTTTAAGATACCAAAAAGAGGTATAAATATTATACCTGTACATATTGAACCAAGCAATGCTCCTGTATGGTCGGCACTGTTAATTATTCCTGCTATCTTTTCGGTACCGGTTCCTCCGTATAAATCACATGTGAGGGGAAATATAAAGCCTGTAAAGAAACCGGCAGGAAGGATAAAAAATAGAAAAATATATTCGGAAAATCGTGACAGATTTATGGATAGAGGAAGGCATAATGAAAACAGGGCCAGCCCCCCCTGTGCCATAAGTATAAGTCTTTGATCCCTGGTTTTAGAAAGTATTTTATTCATTACAAACGTTCCTGCCGAAAGACCGGCCATAAATATTGCTACGAGTAATCCGATTTCCTGATAAATATATCCGAAGATATTTTGAAAAGCAAAGATTAATATTATTTCCATTGCCATGCCTGAAAATCCTGTTACAGTTATAGAAAGAAAAGAATTAAATTTAATTTCCGAGCTTCTATCTGTTTTCTTTACACATATATATAATATTCTTACAATTAAAAGAAATAATACAATGTATACTATCCAGATTATATTAATTTTACATAATTTCTGCAATATGAGACTCAGTCTCGAGCCGGAATATCTATCCCAGAGTATGAGGTTGTAGAAATAAGTAACAGGCTGTATATCAGTATTTAACGATACAGTCTGTTTTTCCATAGAATTTTTAATAAAATCTATCAGATCTTCAGGGAGTAGAATCTCAAAGTGATAGGGAGAAAAATAATCTGTTTTTATATTTCTTTCTTTATATCTCCTGGAAAGTTCCTCTCTGTCGGTTGTAATAACTCCCGGAGAATTACAGGCAAAAAGATAGTTTTTATCTCCCGGCGTTATTATTACATGAGAAAAAATTGCAGTGAGACTCTCATATATGGAACCGGCGTAATTACCTGTATAAGTTCCTATGTAATTCTCGGAAGAACTTAATTTTGTGACAAAGACACCGCCGGGATTTAGAATTTTCTCGATTTCTTTGAAGAAATCAATCGTATAATATCTGTTTAACATAGCAGTATGAGGTTCAGGTAAATTTACTATTACTATATCATAAGACGATTTTGTATTTTTTACAAAGTACCTTCCGTCTGAATAATATATACTTACTCTTCTGTCTTTCATTGCTCTGATTTCATCCGGTGAGATATATTTTACAACCATATCAATTATTTTAGAATCCAGTTCTATATAATCCAGTCTCTCTACAGGATATTTTAATATAATTCCAATCATACCTTCTGCACCTCCTCCTATGAGGAGGATCTTTTTCGGCTTATGGTGTTCTGACATGATAAAATGAGTTTCCAGGGAATAGCTGTATTCATCGGGGAAAGATGATGTATATTCACCGTTAATATAGAGGCTGTATTGTTCGTCTGCTCTGCCTAAAGCCAGATTTTGATACTGACTGTCCACTGTTTCTACAAGTTTTAAGTTGCTGAAACTTTCCCATCTTTTATTTACAAAATATTGATTTATGCTGTTTGACCGTAAAAACAGAACCGCAGTCACTAAGAATATTATTAAAAAGCATATTTTGACAGTAATTTCTTTTCTGTCTATGAGAAAAATAAAACAATTAAGAGTCAGAAGAGATATATAAAGAAATATGATAGCAAAAGGATTCAGGAAATAAACAAGGATAAATGTGAAAATAATTCCTCCTGCCAGGCTTCCTATAGATTCCAGACCATAGACAGTGCCTATCTGAATAGATGAATTTTCCATGTATATACCGGATATTACCCTGCAGGCCACAGGAAATAAAAAGCCTGTCATAAAGGTAAATGGAAATATTGCACCAACAGTTCCTGTTATTATATAGAATAAAGGGATGAATTCTCCGGAAGGTACGGAAAAAATTGTTCTTAACTGTCTTATAAAACATATATCCAGAGGAAAAATTACACACATCAGAAAAAGAGTTGAAAACAATGTTGCCGTAGAATTTTTAATTTTTCCTGCCACATAACCTCCCGTAACTGAACCTGCAGTTATGCCGGAAAACCAGCAGGAAAATATTATACCTATAGAGAGCTCATTGCCGAAGAAAATTATCAAAAATTCCCTCATGAACAGTATCTGTGCTGTTATGGTGCATGAGCCTGTAAGTATGATAAGTGATTTAAGTGAATATAATTTCCTCATAGTAATTTTTATTTTTCTTCCCGTCAGAACAGCTTCTCGTAGAAATGTCATCTCCTGTCTGAGTATAACATGGTTGTATGATTTTACAAAATATTAATTCCTGTACCATTATCTTTTATCATTCCATACACTATTCTGAAAAACAATTTGCAGGTTTTAACAGAAACGTAAAATTTATAGAAACTTTTTAGATAAAGGAATTTAAAAAATATCTATAGAATATACAAAATTAAACTAAATCATCTGTAAGGGAGATATTTCTTATGAAAAAACCTGATTTTAATACCATGTCAATCTTTATTATTCTTATACTGATTACCACGGTAATATCCGGATGCGGAAATGAAGATAGTACAGGTTCTTCTATTATACAGAATCCCGGCAACGGTAATATTTCTTTTTCCGTAAAATGGTCAGATATGGATATTTACAATACCCGGTCAGATAACCCGTCATCCCCTGACGTGAAATATATAAAACTGGATGTCTTAAATGCAACTTATAAAATTGTTCAATCACAATGGTTTACAAGAGACCGGAATGATACTGAAAGTGCAAATTTCTCTCTTTCTGCCGGTTTATATTTCCTTGATATGGAAGGCTATAAAGATGATAAACTTACTCTTGTATCCCACAGAAGGACTGCAGTAAATGTCCGGGCCGGAGAAATTTCCAGTGTCCTGGCCAGTTTAGGCATATCAATAATAAACAGGGACGGAACAATAGTTCTGGAACCACGTACTACAGGTGATGAACCGGGAGATATTATTACATTTGTAAATAATAGTGGAAACTCCTGTGTATTAAGTATAGGAAATAACAGTTATTTTATACCTTCATATGATCCTGAAAATCCAAATGCAAATTCATTCCTATATACAATTCCAGATGCCTCCGGTATAAATTATCAGGTTTATAATGAATCCGGCGTCACACGTCTGGCAGATGGAAATATTAATATAACAGACGTGAGTGGTTTCACATCTGAAAAAGGGATATATGTAGATGTTATGAATGGAAACGATACCGGCGGAAACGGCACTGAGGAAAAACCTTATAAAACATTGGAATATGTTACAAGATATGTTAAACCCCCCGGTAATTCAACAATCCTTCTTGTGGCTTCTTCACAAATTACAAGATATACGCCTCTTTCTACTATTAAAATATCTAATAATTTAACAGTAAAAAAAGCTGCAAAATCAGGCATAAATGAATGTATTGTCGATTTCGGAGGGAAGAATTGTAATTTTACTTTATATGGCTGCAATGTCACTTTTTCTAATCTTACAATAACAGGTGGAGGAGACTCTGGAATTAAAGCATACATTCAGTGTGGAGTAAATATAGATAATTGTAAAATAAGTGGGAACATGTCTGAATCTGATGGCGGAGGGATTAATATTTTCAAAGGTACTCTTAATATGAATTATGTAACAGTAACAGGAAATACATCTACTTATGGCAAGGGCGGTGGGATCTGGATTCTGGGCAATCTCTTTATAAATTCCGTAACAATAACGGAGAACCGGGCAGAAGATGGCGGAGGAATTTATAATCACATCGGTCCTATAATGGATAAGTTTAATGGAAACAGTACAATAAGTGGAAATTCTGCAGACAGAAACGGGGGAGGAATATATATATGGGAAGGAGATCTTTATTTTAGCTCATCTGGTAAGATAGAAAATAATAAAGCAGGTTCAGGCGGCGGGATATATGTATGCCGGAATGGTGATTGTGATATTCGGGGGAACTGGATAATAAGGGGGAATAGCCCTGATAACATATTTACAGAATAATGATTGATATTCTGTAACCGAAAAAATCGTAACGCGTTACGGAAGGAATAAATTCTTATGTTGTGACCGGGCAATCATGGTCGTGAGTAAATAAATATTATAACCTTTCTAAATAATTTAACAAAAAATTAACAAAAAAATCTTGTTAAAAATTTAAATTCCTGATATGCTTGATTTAAATGTATAGGAATTTTCATTCCAGTTAAGATGTTATATGGTTGATAGCTGAGAGTTGAGATTTTAAGGTTAATTTAACTCTCAACTTTAAACCCTTTTAAACAATCTGATCTTTATAGAAAGAAGGGTCTATTATGGTAGAAATGACAAGAGATTTTAATTATAATATAGCACCTCAGTCCATAAATACTGCAAGAACAATTCAGGCACTGCAAAAAACAGCAGATGGAGCCGTACCTTTACCTCTGGCATATAACAAAAATCTTACTGCCGTTAAAAACCTTTATGAAGGAAATCAGGGAGAACTTACTCCCATCACAGGAGACACCGGAAATAAGACTGCCGCTGAAATAGCAGAAGAGGTGAAAAAAGCAGAGACAGAAAGAAAAAAGGCAGAGGAAGCAAAAAGGAAAGAAGCTCTTCTTGAGGCAAAAACTGAATTTGAATCTGACAGACAGGAATTCAGAGATCTTTCAGAAAAACTTGATGACAAATGGAGAGATGAACTGGGAGGCTCATGGGATGTGAGCGAAGGCTCAAAGGTAAAAGAGAAGGTTGCCCAGATGGAAGCAAAAAAAGAAGAAGCCCTTAAAGGTCATGATGATAAAATTGAAGAGCTGAAAGATGAAAAATCCTCTCTTGAAACAAAACTGGAAGGTACAAAAGATGATGAAGAGAAAAATAAAATAGAGAAAAAAATAACAGATGTAGATGAAAAGATAGAAAAGGAAGAGGCGAAAAAGGCAGAAACAGAAAGACAGGAAGAGGAAAAGATAAAGGAAAAGAAAGAAAAGCTTCAGAAGCTGAAAGACAGAATTTATGAACTCCGTGAAGAATCCATAAAATATAAAGAAGATCTGGAACGTTCAAAAAGCTATGAAGACAGCCCTTACTGGAAGGATGACATTAAAAGAAAACAGGGAGAAATCAATCTTCAGGTAGAAGAGATTGAAAGAGAAGTTGCCGACCTGACAAGACTTTAAGGGCGTGATGCGTGATGCGTAATGCATGATACGTGATTGGTTATAAAAAAGAGGTAATAGTTATTAAAAGAAAACTATTACCTTTTTTCCTTGATAAAAACTATTTACAAAAGGTTAAGGTGATGTGATAATAATAGTGAGTCGTGAGTAGTGAGTAGTGAATGGTGAAGGAAGCCACAACCGGTAGGGGCGTTTAAATAAACGCCCATCACGCATTACGCATTACGCATCACCCATCACGATGTTAAGGAGGTTTTCCATATGGATCCCATATCTACAAATATATATGGTTCAGGGAGAATAGCCGGGCCTGCTATTACCAGATTGCCGGCCAGATCGGTACAGGCAGAAGAACATATAGAAGAAAAGCCGGAAAAGAAAGTTTCTCTGTCACAGGATCAGATTATTTTAAGTGACACACCGGCAGAAAAACAGGTTGAAAAGAAAAAACGGACAAGAAATTTAAAAGGAGAAACTAAAAAAACCGAATTAAAAAAAGCGGTAAAAGAAGAAGCTTTTGAACAGATAGATGAAGATGAATCCATAGAAACATCCCTTGCAAGATTTCAAAAAGTAAGAAGAGAACTTCAGTCAGAACCTGTTACAAAAGAAGAAGAAGGTCAGAGCAGACTTGCCCTCAGAGGACTTAAAAAAATTAAGAAAGAACTTCGTTCCGGCGGTATAAGAGACGGCCAGAATATGCAGGATGTCCGTCTTCTGACAGAACATTTTACATCGGTAAAGAACAGTTATAACAGAGATAAAAGGGAAAGACAGCTTGAAAGTATAGAAGATAAAGTGCCGGGAGGCATGTTGAACTATGTGGAGGAAAATTTCTTCATGAACGGCAACATACCTTCGAAAGATATGGTTGAAGTTGCGAAAATAAGCAGGGAACTTGAAAAAGAGAAAAGTGCTTATAAGATAGAAGGAAACAGGGTGGATACCCTTGAAAGGGAAGAAATATGGCAGAGAAAGATGCGCCTTCTGGATAATGCAGTGGAAAATACCAGAAAGAAAGGTGACAGATGGGGAGAGGTCAATGTAGGCAATGTAGAAGTAGATGCAGAGTATTATGAACTCGGGGAACCGAAAATGCTGGAAAAACTTAAAGATATTGCCTCTCATGGCGGTAAGGTAAGAGTCCTTATGGACAGCGGAAGGCTTGCCTATAAGAAACCCGGTGTTATGGATGCTTCCCAGATAGCATACAGAATGGAAACACTCTCCGAACTTCAGGGTGTGGCAGAGAAAAATAATATGGGTCTTGTCCTTTTCCCTACAAAAGAAGAACTGGGCAGCACGGGGAACCTGATGCACAGAAAACTTCTCAGAGTAGGAGATAAAGTTATTATAGGAGGCATGAATGCCAATTCTTCATCGGGAGAAAATATAGATTATGCTAAAGAGATAGAAGGCCCTGCTGCCAGACGGTTGACTGAAATATATAAGAGAGATGTGGCAAATTCGGCAGGGAAGAATATTGAAGAAATATACGGAAAACAGCAGCTTGATATAATAAGAAACGGTGAGGTAGTGGACGAAAAGACGGGAGAAACAAAAAAATATGATGTAACTCTCTCTCCTTATGGTCTTATGGGGCTTCTGAAATCCTGTGTGGCTGATGAAAAAAGGGAAGAAATTTTTAATAAAGGTCTCTCTAAAGTACAGCAGATAGATAAAATGATAATAGCTCTTAAAGACAGAGGCATTGACCCTTCCGGTGTAGTAGATATACCGGCCGGTGAAGGTTCCGGCTCAGACCTTAAAGATTATCTTCTTTCCCACGGCAGAGAAGGAGTTTCCCTTACAGATAGCGGCAGAAAACTCATGGCCGGGAGACTTGAAGAAATGATAAACAGGACAAAGAGCGATGGAAATATGGAGAAATTGTCTGATATAAGCCCTGCAGACGGAACTCAAAAAGGACGGGACACAATAGCCATTGGAGATTTACCGGAAGAAAGACAGGCTATCATTCTTAACACTATTAATTCTGCAAAGGAATTTATTCATATGCCTGCCTTTGTACTTACAAAAGACCTTGCAGAAGCACTTGTAGCAAAAAAGAAGGAAATGGAAGCCGGAGGGAAAAAAGATTTTGATATAAAGGTTGTTATGGACCCCGGACTTTATCCTCACGGAGGTACACCGAATGAAGCAGCCTATAAAATTCTTGAAAACAATAATATACCTGTCCGATGGGCCCTTCTTGATAGGACTGCAGACCATGACAGGAAAGTCCATGCCAAGATGATGGTAACAGATAATGCCATACTTTCGGGAAGTACCAATTTCTCAGGAAAAGGTATGAGAGACAACTGGGAAATGAGTGATGTTATGTTTGTCAATAAAGAAAACAGTGAAAGTATTGCTAAAAGAGACGATTTTGATAAAGATTTTCAGCATCTATGGGATAAGGAATCAATAGATATAAATACAAAATCTCTGGCAGAAAAGAAATTTGCAGGCGATACGGCACCTGATGCGCATTTAAAGAAAGAGGAACACAGAGATTTCCTTCTCAGGCTCAGCATAAGGAATATAGAAAATTATGAAAAAGAAATAGGTAAAAAATTTGCCGAAGCAGCAAAAGACAGCCGTGTTCAGGCAAAGATAGAAGAACTTACATCAGGCGGTATGGATAAAGGATATGCCACACTCAAAGCCCTTGAAGAAATATATCCTTCCGATAAGCTGGATGGTATAAGGAAAAGTACAGAAGGATGGCAGAGCCTTTCCAGGATGGCCAGGCCGTGAATCGTGAGTCGTGAGTCGTGAGCAGGGGCGTTTAACTAAACGCCCCTGTATTAAATATACATCACGCATCACGCATCACGCATCACGCATCACGCATCACGCATCACGCATCACGAAAAAGAGGTAATTTATCAATGAAAGCAGTAATTCTCGCAGGAGGCATGGGAACCAGAATAAGTGAAGAAGCCTCCATAAGACCAAAACCTATGGTGGAAATAGGCGGAAAGCCTGTATTATGGCATATTTTAAAAATTTATTCTACTTATTCTATAAATGAATTTATCATATGTCTCGGCTATAAAGGCTATATGATTAAAGAATATTTTGCAAATTACTTCCTTCATATGTCTGATATCACTTTTGATATGAGTCAGAATAAAATGGAAGTTCACCATAATTATGCGGAACCATGGAAAGTAACACTTGTAGACACAGGAGAACTTACTCAGACAGGAGGCCGTATCAAACGTATCAGACATTATTTAAATGATGAAGATTTCTGTCTTACCTATGGAGACGGAGTTGGTAATATAGATATTCCTGCTCTTCTTTCTTTTCATAAAAACGAGAAAACCCTTGTTACTATGACTGCAGTACAGCCTCCCGGCAGATTCGGTTCACTGGATATGGACGGCAACAGAGTTAACAGATTTAAAGAAAAACCCGATGGAGACGGCGGATGGATAAACGGCGGATTTTTTGTTGTGTCAAAAAAAGCAATAGATTATATTGCCGGTGATGATACCCTGTGGGAAAAAGAACCTCTGGAAAATCTGGCAAAAGAAGGACAGCTTTCCGCATATCTCCACAGAGGTTTCTGGCGCCCGATGGATACACTGAGAGATAAAAATTATCTGGAAAGCCTCTGGCAGTCAGGAAATCCTCCGTGGAAGATCTGGTAGGAATATGATTTGATATTTTTTTATAGTCTATACTATTATTAGGAGGTAAATGATTTTGCAAATTATTAATGGTACAAAAGGGTTTCAATATAGAGGTACTTTATCCGGAACCTCTTTTATGACAGAAAAAAATCAAGATAGAATCGAGTTGAATTATAGTAAACATCTTGAAAGCACGAGGGATTTTCAAAGTGATCTGGAATTACTCAGAAAAACTTCCAATGAAATAAAAAAAGAACAGACGCAAGAAGCAAAAGAGTTTTCTTTAATTGGGAAAATAATAAATTCAGGACCTAAAAACCCGGATAATTGTAAATATGTCAAAAATTTTAAGGAACTCTTTGAAACGGGAAAAGTTAAGCCTGGAGATATTGTCCTTCTTGGTAAATCTTCGAATATTTTATTGAATATAATGGGCAAACTTATACCGGGTGAGTATACTCATGCGGGAATGTATCTGGGAAAAAATGAAAAAGGGGAACATATAGGTATTGAAGGTTGGTGGCCTAAAACTTCTATATGTAAAATTGATTCCTGGCCGAAGTGCTGGAATACATGGTCAATAGTAAGACCTCACCATCCAGATGGAAAAGAATTGACTGATGAAGAAAGCAACAAAACAGTAGACTTTGCCAGAGCTTCTGTAGGATGTGAATATAATTTAAATCTATTAATGAATAATGTTGAAATTCCAATTGATAAGGAGAAAACAGAGTTTTACTGTTCTCAGCTTGTCTGGGCTTCTTATTATTATACGACAGGTATTAATCTCGACCAGAATCCGGACTTTAATATTAAGTATATGTGGGGAATTGCACCTCAGGAACTTCATGATTCGAATAATGTTTCGATTATTGCTAAGGATATAAATAATTCCGAGGTGCAGGAACAGGTAAATACAATTATCTGTAAGGAGTAATAACATTGTCGAAGGAAAAATGACTCCAGATACAGTGGTGGTAAGCAGTGGCAGAACATTTCTGCCACTGCTTTTAAGTATTATTCCTCACAGCAAGATTTGTCTGCTGTCATATCGGGAAATCTCTTTACGATTTCTCCTGTTTCATGGAGAATAACCTTATCTCCTCCGGAAAGTTTATCCTTCTGTTTTTCATCTACCTTTGGAGGAAGGATAAAGACTCCTATTTTATCTCCCACTTTAGCAAATTTCCTGTTTATACAAGCCAGTCCTACCTGATGCTCATCTGTTCCGAGGGCACAGCTTGTGACTTCTCCTATATATTCTCCTCTTACTGATACTACAGGACTTCCGGGTTTTACCATTCTTATGCCTTTAGATATCATTCTGAAGCGTACAATCTCAAGGGTTCTCTTTTCGTCTTTTTCTATGGAACCGGCTCTTCCTACAAAGAAAGGTTTGTGAAATTTGACAAATGAGCCATAACCTGCTTCTACTGGTGTAAGGGAGAATTTACCTGATAGTTCATGACCGTAAAGAGGAAGCCCTGCTTCTGTTCTGGTAGAATCCCTTGCGCCGAGTGCTGTCGGTTTGATACCGAATGGTTTTCCCTTTTCCAGTAAGAGATTCCAGAGTTTTACCTGATGGTCGGGGTGGACATATATTTCAAATCCTACTTCTTCGCCAGTATAGCCTGTTCTTGCTATTATGAGATCCATGTCTTCAGCCACTGTGCGTACAAAGTAGAATTTCTTGAGGTTTTCCAGTTCCCATATAACATCCCTGTCTGTGATAAAGGTTTTTAATATATCCAGAGATGCAGGGCCCTGAAGAGCCATGTCTGCCCTTCTTTCTTTACCGCAGGCATGGTCTCTTAAATTTCTTATCTCTACATCTGCATCTATTTCAGCATAAAGGTTTTCTCTGTTTATTATAACCTTCTTCTCTTTTACAGCATGAAGCCATGCCCAGTCTTTATCAGCATTTGCCGCATTTACTACCATCATATAATGAGTGGGAGGGTCTATACCGTAGACGAGTATATCATCTATGGGAATTCCGTCTGCATCCAGAAGATAGGAATAAACTGCCTGGCCTTTCTGGATTCTCGGAACATAATTTGCGCTTACAAGGTCTAAAAATCGTACTGCATTTTCTCCTTTGAAGTCGAAGATACCCATATGGGATACATCAAACAGGCCTGCTGCCTGCCTTACTGCCATATGTTCTTCTTTAATGCCGCTGTATTTTACCGGCATTTCCCATCCGGCAAAGGGCACAATAGAGGTTTTTGTGGCAAGTTTCTGATGTTCTTCAAAAAGGCCTGTCCTCTGTAAAGTTCCCTGCTTTTCTTCATAGACAAAGGTTGTTTTATCTGATTTTACGGTATCTCCCAGCTTTGTTAATAAAAATTTCTGGCCCACAAAATATGGTTTGGAGAGTTTGAAATATGAAGGTTTTTTATTATAAAGAGAGAGAATATCTTCTCTTTCTTCTCCGTCTATGTAAACAGGGAGTCCTTCCTGCTCTTTAAGCTTATCTCTTGTCTCTGTGCCTGCAGGTTTCACCCCGGCAGAGAGGAGTTTTTCCCATAGTTCGGCAGCTTTTTTACGGTTTATGATGAATTCATATCTCATTGTACATGAACGGGAGATAATTACAGGAGTTCCGTCCATATTATATTCTATAAAATGACCTTCCTTTAATTCTTCCAGGGATGGAAATATTTTTTTGATTGCAGAGTAAGCTTTTGCTCCGTATAAAGCCAGAGCAGATGTGGAAGGCCTGAGATCATTTATTTCACATGGCCCTTCTATTTTTGCAAATAATTCATCTCTGTCAAAGAGAGTGTAACCGATGGATAAAGCTCTGAAATATCTCTTCAGTTTCAGGTGGTTGGGAGCATTACATATTACAAAAAATGTGTCTCTGTCTTTTCTTTTTGAGTCATGCCTCATTATAATGACATCATCAAGGAGTTCATAGTTATGATCAAACATGAAGGATTTCTGGCTCTCTCCCGGTTTCAGTTCATAAATATTATTTGTAGTAATGGCCTGAAGAAAAGCTTTTGCCCTTTCTCCTTTTACTTCTATAATTCCGGAGTCGCTAATATCAAATACCAGACAGTCATCTTCCGAATGTTTAATTTCTTCATCTCCGTAGAAAGCAGGCATTTTATATCCATGATAATCCTTCATCGTGGCAGAAAGTTTTTCATGTTCTTTAATGAGAGGTGTTTCTCTATCGGGCTGATAGGGAAGATCGAAATAGGGATACATTCTTCTTTCCGATAGACCTTCTCCCGGAAATTCCTTTGTAAGACTGTCTATTTCGCATTTCGCATCATCCATGACCGATTGGAGGATTTTTCCTCTTCCCACATAACCTCCGGGCCAGAGATATCTGAAAGGTTTTATAGTTGTAAGAACCTTATGGACAGTGTGGGCAATACGCTTCATTTCCTCTGAGCCCATACCGCGCTGGCTCACCCAGGTAGTGCCGAACCTTATTGCAGAAGGTCTTGCCGCCTTATCATCACCTGCTATGGTGTTTTTATTGCAGACTATGCCGCATATATCCAGAATTCTTGATGCCATTTCTCCGTCAAGTTCATAATGGCTTTCCTGTTTTATACCTTTCAGGTCTATTAAAACCATATGGGTATCCGTACCGCCGTATGCAAGTTTAAAGCCCAGTTCTTTAAATGCTTCGCCGAGTGCAAGGGCATTTTCTTTTATTCTTTTTTGAAGTTCTCTGAACTGTTCTGTTCCTGCAAGTTTAAAGGCCACAGCTTTTGCTGCAATATTATTTATATGAGGGCCTCCCTGTTCGCCCGGGAATACAGCATTATTTATCTTTTTTGCGATTTCTCTGTTTGTTGAGAGTATGACTGCGCCGCGGGGGCCGCACATGGTTTTATGGGTAGTAAATGTTATGATATCTGCAAAGCCTACTGGGTTATTACACTGTCCTGCTACAATAAGTCCTGCAATATGGGCTATGTCTGCCATAAGAAGAGCCCCTGTTTTCTTTGCAATTTCTCTGAATTTTGCCCAGTCTATGTCCCAGGGATAGGCACTGTACCCTGCTATTATGATTTTAGGTTTATTTTGTATTGCTAATTTCTCTATTGAATCAAAATTTAAAATCCCTGTTTTACTGTCTACACCGTAATGGACTACATTATATCTTTTTCCAGATCTGTTTACAGGGCTTCCATGGGTAAGATGGCCTCCGTGGCTCAGGTTCATACCCATAATGGTATCACCGGGGTTAATGAAAGCTTCATATACTGCATTGTTTGCAGCGGCTCCCGACAGGGATTGGACATTTGTAAATATTTTCTCCGAAGAGATTTCTTTTGTTTCAAAGAGTTTTGCCAGGCGCAACATAGCAAGGGCTTCGACAAAATCTACATAGTCACAGCCTTTATAATAACGTCTGTCGTAAAATCTCTGAAAGAGCGGAATTTCTCTTCTGTATTCAGAGAGTTCCTCTTTTTCTTCTGTCGTCATACGCAGTGAAGGATAACCTTCTGCATAGATATTTGTGAAATTTGAAGCAAGTGTTTCCTTTACTGCTTCAGGGCATAGGCTTTCAGAGGCAATCATAATGATTTTCCTCTCCTGCCTTTCATTTTCTAATTGAGTAAGGAATTTAACATCAGGGTCAATATAGGATAGTTCTTCTTTAAAAATAAACCGGGACATGTAATGGATTACTCCTTTCGATAATTTAGATTATATTTCATAAAATAACTTCAGGATAAAGTGTATGAGAATCGTGACGCGTGACGCGTGACGCGTGACGCGAGGACAGATTTTCATTTCTGTGAAGTCAGTCATGGATCTTTGTATGAAAATCTTATATTAAATATCTTTTCGAAATTATAATAGAAAGTCCTTCCGAAATATAGAAAAGGTTGTATTTTTTATTTGGGTTAAATGCCGTAGTATGATATAATTATCTGATATAGTTACTGAAGGGTGATTTGTGAGTCGTGAGTAGTAAAGACAATCTTCCACTCACGTCTCACGTCTCACGACTCACTATAAATATTCAGGAGGTGAATTATTTGATTCGTAAAGAAGATTCTATAGGCATATTATGTCGCTATGACAGTACTTTTGATTTATGTCTGGAAGCAATAAAAAAAATTCAGGGCTCTACTATAAGTAAAGAAGATAGGTCTGCCGGCATAGTTGAAGCAAAAACCGGTATTACTTTCACAAGTCTCGGAGATATAATAACAATTAAATTAATTAAAATTAACGAAGATAGGACAAAAGTAGATGTTTCAAGCTGCACTGCTGCAAGTACGGTATTGTTTGATTATGGTAAAAATCAGAAAAATGTGGATACGATAATCTCCTTTTTAAAACCATATGGGACAGAAGCATTACATGGGGCTACCATGCCTTCTGTTCATGGGGGCAGTATGCCTGCTACACCGGTAATCATTAAGGAAAGAGAAGTCCTTATACGCTGTTCCTATTGTGCAAGTCTCAATGAACAGGGACTTACTACCTGTAAATCCTGCGGAGGAAGCCTGTGAGTTATTTCAGTGAGCAGTGAATGGAGCTTATTATCAGCTTCTGCCTGCCAGGCAGAAGCTTTTTATGAATACCCTTTTAACTGTGACGGTACTAATTACCGACAGCGTTAAATACTCCACTAAATACAATCGCCCGGCTTTGCCTGTCTGGCGCTCTTACGGAAAAATCTAAACTGGAACATCCAGGTTTGATAGAGCTTGCATCATGCCACATTGCCTTATATGCGATTAAAATACACCTGTTCTACCGTGATATTTTTCCTCCAGAGCACCAGACAGGCAAAGCCTTATGATTGATAGCCTGATTTTATAGCGCTATGGGAAGACATTAATTACAAAATATCTGGTGCCATATTTACCGATGGCACCACCTGGTGTTTTTTTCCCTGACTCTTAAGGAATAAATAAATCCTCATCAAGTCCATCATTTATTGAAGTCTCTTTTAAAATTATATAGCAGGTCATTTTCCCGTTTTCATATTTCTCTATCCTGAGAGGCATCCATCGTCCGTCTTTAAGTTGCCATGGATTCTTATAAAGAGTGGTTTTTACCGTTTCTTTTTCTCCTTCTGTTACTCTGTATTCTTCTTTAAGAGGTATAAATCTTTCCCTGTCTATCCATACAGTCAATATCTTTGCCTCCGGGTCCTGTTCATTCGTTATATTTATGACATATACGTCTCTGTCGGAAAATTGTTCTGCCGAAACAAGGGTATAGTTTCTGTATTGATCCTGTGGCTGAATATCAATGCCGAATGGAAGAAAGAGGGAATGATGGTGATCATCTTCTTTTTTACTGATCATTTGATTTCCAATATGGGCAGTCTCTATTATTCCATCCCTTATGGTGAGTACAGAAAGATCCGATTGTGCCTGAGGATCTACCATGGTCTTTTCCGTTCTTATCTTATTTGGTGCATAAAAAAAGACTTTTGCAGTAAAAAATAATTCCATAAGATCCTTTGCTTCCTGCTTTTTTATGGCAGGACCGAAACAATCCAGGTCTATTATCATATCTTTTATTTTTCCGTAACTTTCCGACATATAGAGATTTCCTATTATCTTATCTCCTGTAATTTCCTGACTCCAGGTTTTTACGGAAAATAACATCATTAAAGATACGATTACCAGCGTATTTCTTATCATAAATAATAACCGCCTTTCTATTCTTAAGCCATTAATTTACGTAATCGTTCATCTACCAGCTTTTATGTTAGCTACCATCACCTATCACTCATCACTCTTCACTCTTCACTTTTCACTTTTCACTCTTCACTTTTCACTCTATTATACTATAAATCACCTGATAATTTTTGTAAAAAAAAGAAATTATCCTCTAAAAATATTGATAAAAACTTGAGTTTACAATAAAGTTAATCTATAATGTTTATAGTTTGTAATTATTCTTCGGTCACGTATCACGCATTACGCATTACGCATCACGCATTACGCGTAACGCGTCACGCGTTACGCGTCACGATAAAGAAGGAGATAGAACATAGATGATAAATGAAGACAGGGAAGATTTTATGACAAAGGAAATACGTATACTTGCCGATACGCCTCCGAGTAAAGAACTTTTACCGAAATATGAAAAAGCCCTGGAATATCTGTCAGATGTACCTGATATACCTGAAAATACTACTATGCTCGATCAGGCGGCAATAAAAGCTTTAATAGAAGAAAAAGACAGGGCAAAGGCAAGAACTATGGAAGAAAAAATAGAATTACGGAGAAAAAAAGCACTTAAAGAAAGAATCAAAGAAAATATGGATAAAGCTTTAGAAGAATAAACCTGTGGAACAATATATATCTTTACGGGGTGCAAGACAGAATAATCTAAAAAATATAAATTTAGATCTCCCGAGAAATAAATTTATTGTCATAACAGGCGTAAGCGGTTCAGGTAAATCCAGCCTGGCTTTTGATACAATATTTGCAGAAGGTCAGAGGAGATTTATTTCATCCCTTTCTGTTTATGCCAGACAGTTTCTGGAAAAAATGGATAAGCCTGAGATAGATTCTATTTCAGGCATTCCCCCCTCTATAGCAATAGAACAGACAGAGCCTCCGAGAAATTCGCGATCCACTGTTGGTACAGCTACTGAAATAAATGATTATTTACGCCTTCTATTTGCAAGAATCGGTAAAACTTATTGCCCATGGTGCAACAGAAAAATAGAAAAAGAAACAGTAGAACAGATCCTTGAAGAATTGTTCTTTTTACCGGAAGGAACAAAGATTCTTATAACTTTCCCTTATAGCATGGTCAACCATATGTCCCGGGAAGAACATCTTAATTATTTGCAATCCAGAGGCTATATAAGGATGATGACTGACAGCGGGCCTGTAAAAATTGATGAAGTCACAGAATTCGGGGAATGTGCTATGATACTGCTGGATAGAGTGAAAATATCTAATAAAAACAGAGGCAGACTTGCAGATTCCCTGGAAACTGCCTGGAAAGAAGGAAAAGGCTATGTTGAAATAGTTATAGAAGACGGGGAAATCCTGAAATTCAGTAAATTCCTTCATTGTCCGTACTGTGACATAGATTTCCTTGAACCGTCACCACTGTTATTCTCTTTTAACAGCCCTTTCGGAGCCTGCCATGAGTGTCATGGTTTCGGCAATCTTCTGACTTTTGATACTTCTCTCGTTATTCCCGATGAAGGTAAAAGTCTTAGAGAGGGAGCAGTCATCCCGTGGACTACGGAAAAAGGACGAAGATTCTTCAGAAGATATGAAGGAATACTGGAAAATTACGGTGTAAACACTGATATACCATACAGAGAGTTGACATCATGGCAGAAGGACATAATATGGAACGGGAAAGGCAAATTCCCCGGAGTGGAAGGTTTTTTTGAAAAGGTGGAAGAAAAAAAATATAAACTCCACATAAGGGTTTTTTTAAGTAAATACAGAGGTGTGAAAATCTGTCCTGTCTGTAAAGGTAAAAGACTCAGAAAAGAAGCACTGTATGTCAGAATAGACGGTAAAGATATAGGAGATGTCTCCTCTCTGACCGTTTCAGAATCTTTAACATTCTTTACTTCTCTTCATGAGAAATTAAATGAATATGATTACTCAGTAGCTCTTCTTATCTTAAAAGAAATACAGCAGAGACTCTCCTATCTTGTCAGTACAGGTCTTGATTACCTCACGCTGGACAGACTTACAAAAACTCTTTCTGCCGGTGAATATCAGAGGATTACCATTGCTACATGTCTTGGTTCAGGCCTTACCAATACCCTTTATGTACTGGATGAACCCAGTATAGGTCTTCATTCAAGGGATAATGACAGACTGATAGGAATATTTAAAAAATTGAGAGATCTCAAGAATACCGTAGTTGTAGTGGAACATGATCCGCAGATAATAAAGTCAGCCGATTATATAGTGGATATGGGGCCCGGACCGGGAAAACTGGGAGGTAAAGTAGTATTTGCCGGCCTGTGTGATGAATTACTCCTTAAGGAAAATAGTTCACTGACTGCAGAATATCTCAGGGGAAATAGAAATATACCATTTTATGGTAAAGATGATTTATTTTCTTCATATGTAATTGAAAAATATATAAAAGTGACAGGTGCATCGGAACATAATCTGAAAAACATAAATCTTACCATACCTCTGAACAGCCTGGTCTGTGTTACAGGTGTTTCCGGTTCAGGTAAAAGTACCCTTATAGGAGATGTTCTGTTTCCTGCCATAAAAAGAGCTAAGGGAGATTTTTCTCTTCCCTGCGGACGGTATGACAGTCTTGAAGGTGCAGATAATATAGAAGATGTCCTTATGGTAGATCAATCTTCCATAGGTAAAACTCCCCGGTCAAACCCTGTAACTTATATAAAGGCTTTTGATTATATCAGAAATATCTTCTCAAAACTTCCAGGAGCAAGGATAAAAGGATTAACACCGGGACATTTTTCTTTCAATGTTTCAGGAGGAAGATGTGAAAAATGCGAGGGAAACGGTTATATAGAAGTAGAGATGCAGTTTATGGCAGATATGTTTGTACTCTGTGAGGAATGTAACGGTAAACGTTACCAGAAAAGGATTCTGGATATAAAATATAAAGGTAAAAACATTTCAGATGTCCTTCATCTTACAGTAGATGAAGGAATAGAGTTTTTTTCGTCTCATAGTTCCCCTGTAAAAAAGCTTAAAATCCTCCAGGAAACAGGCCTCGGTTATCTGCAATTAGGACAGGCGGCAAATACCCTTTCAGGAGGAGAAGCGCAGAGGTTGAAACTTGCCCTCCATCTTCTTAAATCCAGAGGAAAGGGTTCTCTATATATCTTTGATGAACCCACAACAGGCTTACATCTGGCAGATATTGAAAAATTGTTAGTCTCTATGAAAAAACTTATAGAAGAAGGGAATTCAGTTTTACTTATTGAACATAATATGGAAGTTATAAAGAATGCAGATTATATAATAGATCTCGGCCCGGAAGGAGGAGACAGGGGAGGAGAAATTATCGCAAAAGGCACGCCGGAAGAGATAATGAAAGAAGAACGATCATATACAGGTAAATATCTTAAAGATTATTTATATGAGAGTAGTGAAGGGTGAAGAGTGAATGGAGATAAGTTCTCATGTTTCGTTGTTACCACCCGGTCATGGCAGTTTATGTAATAATATAGAGGTGATAAATATGAGTAACAGTGATTTCTCTACAGATAAAAAAAACATGGGGGAGACTCCTAAAGGTTATTATATTGCAATATTTATATTGCCTGTTCTGTGGCTGTTTATGAGTAATATACCACTCATCTATAATTATATGCAGGAAAAAGATATACTTTTTATATCGGTCATAATTCTTCTCTTTTTTCTGGTTTTCATAAATGTCCTCTATAAGATACTATACGGTATAAAAACATCGGAAATCTTTGCTTCAGTAATAGTTACATTTACTATACTCTTTTTTGGATCATCATTTATCGTAAGTATAAGATCCACCAGAAATTATGGCATGCTGGCAGGATGTGAGGCAAATATAAGCAATATTGCAGTTGCAGCGGAAAATTATGCAAAAGAGTATAACCAGTATCCTTCTGATCTTAATTCTTTGCTGAAAAGTGGTAAAAATGGCCCTTTTTTAAAAGAATTGCCTCAGTGCAATGCAAAAAGATATCATTACTGGCCCCTTCCTTACAGGGATAAATCTCCCAGTTACGGTTATATTATATCGGCTAAAAAAGATAATTATACTATATGGTGTAACGGTTCCAGAATTCACAGCGGTGCCGGCCTGCCTTTAGGTGGCTGCTGGCCCCAGTATACACCTGATAAAGGACTTATGTTAGGAACAGCAAGAAAATAATAGGACAAATTTAATGAGACCCGTTACGCGTTATGATTTATTCTTTTGCCCCATTTTGTTTGAGCAGTTCTCTCATCTCTCCTGTACCTGCTACCTTGAGAGGAGTTTCTCCGTTTTTGTCTTTACCATTTATATCTGAACCGCTTTTAATTAGAAATTCAGCCATTTTTATATGACCGTTTGCAGATGCCACATGTAAAGGGGTAAAACCAATATTATTTTTTATGTTTACATCTGCCCCTGATTTAACAAGAGTTTTTGCTATATCTACATTGCCAAATCTTGCCGCTATATGTAAAGGAGTATTACCTTCATTGTTCTTTATGTTTACATCTGCCCCTCTGAGTGTAAGAATTTTAATAGAATTCATAGTGTCTGATATAGTAGATAGATGTAATGGCGTATTCCCAAGATTATCTTTTATATTAAGATTGATTTCTTTAGCCTGAGGGTCTATTAGTGTAGCCCTTAAAAAACATTCTTTTGCTTCTTTGCTCTTGCCTTTCTTCATATTATTCAGAACAAGTCCTTTTTCAAATAAAGCGGGAGCATAATCCGGATTTATCTCCAGTGCTTTATTGTAAAATTCAAGAGCTTCAGAGAATTTTCCCTGTGAGTATAATTCGCTTCCTTTCATATATAGTTCCTTATAGTTTTCGGAAGGCGGCGATACAGTTGTCTGACCGGAAAGAGCTTTCTGTGTGTCCTGTATTTTAATCTGAATTTTAGGAAAATCAGGATCTATGGCACCTGCTTTATTATAACATTCAAGAGCTTTATCATATTGTCCGGTTTTTGCCAGTATATCTCCTTTAATATCCCATGCCAGAACAGAGTCAGGAGAGATTTCTGTAACCATGTCTATACACTTATAGGCTTCTTCCGGGTTGCCTTTAATAATAAGAGATATCCCTTTTTTAAGAAGAGCCTTTGAGTTGTTCGGTTCTATTGCTAAAACTTTATCATAACATTTTATGGCTTCATCCAGATTTTTTTGATTGAAGAAATCTTCTCCCTGCTGCAAAAGCTTTTCTGTCGATGGTGTTTCCAGGGCAGCAAGGTTTTTTTCAGCCTCTGCTTTTTTAGATTTTGCATTACTGTTATCAGGTTTTATGGCAAGGATTTTATTGTAATATTCAATAGCTTCTTTATATTTTTCCTGTGCAAAAAGAACATTACCTTTTCCGTAAAGGGCTTCTATGTTTTTGGGATTAACTGCTAAAACTTTATCATAACACTCGATTGCCTTATCATATTTTCCCTCTTTCGCCAGTGCATCCCCTTTTTTAACAGTGGCTGTTTCATTCCCGGGTTCAAGTATAAGAGCTTTCTCGTAATAACTGAGAGCCTCTTCATATTTTCCCTGGTTATATGCAGCTATACCTTTATCTATGAGGCTTTTTACCGATTTCTGAGTATCCAGGGCAGCCTGTGCCTGCTCTTTCTTTGTTTTAGCTCCAGAATGTTTCGGATCCAATGACAGAACCTTATCGAAACATACAATTGCACCGTTGTAATTCTTCATCATAAAAAGAGCAGAACCTTTGTTATACCATGCTGTTGTATAACCGGGATTGATTGATAGAGCCTTTTCAAAATATTTAATCGCCTCTTCATATTTCTTTAACTTGTAATAGGCAAGTCCTTTATTATTCCAGATTTGATAGGAGTCTTCGCTTAATTTTAAAGCTTTATCAAAACAGGTAATTGCTTCTTCATATTTACCTTTATCATATAATTCAAGTCCCTTTTTATTAAGTTCTTCCACTGTTTCCTGAGATAGAGTCATGGAAAAAGTCAGTAAAAAAAACATTAATATACACAGTAATTTTTTCATAAACGTCCCCCTATTCTTTCGCACCATATTTCTTTAATACTTCTGCCGCTTCAGGTTTGTCATTGTTTATGGTTATGTCCAGTGGAGTAATACCACTGTCAGTTTTTGCATTTACATCTGCTCCCTGTTTCAGTAATAATTCCACTGTATCTTTATAACCTCCGAAGGCTGCATCATGAAGTGGTGTAAAACCGTTATTATCTTTTACATTTATGTTAGCACCTTTAGACAGGAGTAATTCTATTATATTAGTTTTTCCGTAAAATCCTGCTCTGTGTAAAGGAGTTTTACCTTCACAATCCTTTGCATTTATATCGGCACCTTTCATTATGAGTAAATCTGCAATACTTTTATAACCATAGCAGGAAGCAAGATGTAATGGCGTCTCTCCGCTGTCGTTTTTATCATTTACCATTGCTCCTTTTGATATGAGTAGATTGATAATATCTTCTGATTTACTGCATATAGCCATATATAAAGGGCTTTTTCCCTCGTTATTTCTGATATTTATATCTGCACCTTTATCCAGCAGAAGCTCCACTATGGCCTTATTTCCATATTCGGCTGCTATATGTAATGCGCTTTTCCCGTCATTATTTTTGATATTCACATCGGTAGTTTTTGATATTATTTCCCTCACCGACATTATATCAAAATCACCGAAAATCAAATGTACCGGTATATTTCCATCCTTATCTTTCACATTTACCTCTGCCCCTTTTGCCATAAGTTTTGTTACTGTTTCTTTATTACAGGCAAATAGTGCTACAATTAAAGGGGTTTTACCGTTCAGTGCCTCCAAATTTACCTCTGCCCCTTTTGATAGAAGCATATCTAATGCATCGGGTTCATTTCTTGATGCAAGATAGAGTAAAGGAGTATATCCGTCTTTATCTGTTACATTCACATCAGCATGCTTTGATAAAAGAAGGGATATTATTTCCTTTCCGCTTCTTTCGCATGCCACTGATAAAGGTGTCTGATTCTCTTTTGTTTTCACATTTATATCGCATCCGGCAGAAATAAGTGCTTTCGTCAGTTCTTTATCATCTAGGTATACAGCCCAGAGCAGAGGGGTTCTTCCTCCAAGATCCTTAATTTCTATATCTATACCTTTCAGAGTCGGATTATCTCTCAATATTTTATAAATATAACCTTCTCCTTCTCTGTATTTCTGTGTTATTCCATAGTTATACAGAGAAAGGGCTTTGTTGAACATGGCAGGTATATAGTCAGGTTTAGTTTCCATAGATTTATCATAACATGTGACTGCTTCTTCATATTTTCCCTGTGAATACAGACTGTTTCCTTTTTTGTACATTGCTTCATAGGGTTCTACTTTTTCGAGCTTACCGAGAGCTTTTTGAGCTTCTTCTTTTTTCAGTCTTGCCTGTTCATAGGAGGAATTAATGGCAAGAACTTTGTTGAAATATTCAATGGCTTCTACATATTTTCCCTGAAGATATAGCTCATTTCCCTTTTTAAATAATTCTTCCGCCTGATTTTTTCTTTTTTCCTGTCCTTCCAGAGCTTTTTTTGCATCTTCCAGTCTGGTTTTTGCATTTTTATTATCAGGATTGAGTTCCAGAACTTTCTTGAAACATTCTACAGATTCCCTGAATTTTTCCATATTATAAAGAGCCATAGCCTTGTTATACATAGCTTTATAATATTTATTGTTAGCTTTCAGGGCTTCATCAAAACATTTTATGGCATCATTATATTTTTCCAGCCTGAAGAGAGCCATACCTTTATTATTCCATACCGGTGCAGCATCGGGGGAAAGATTTAAAGCACGATCGAAATATTCGATAGCCTTTTCATATTTACCGCTGTCATATAATTTTAATCCTTCTTTATTGAGACTTTCTACTGTATCCTGTGATAAGGCAACAGAGACAGTAAGAAAAAGAAATACTATAATTGCCGGAAGATGTCTGCTGTACATTTTGTCTGTCCTCCCTGTTAATTCTTTTCTGAAGCGTATTTTTCAATCAATTCAGCCATTTTTTCCTTCTGATAGCTTTGTGCAATACCGAGAGGTGTTAAACCGCTGTTATTTTTGGCATTTACATCTGCACCTTTTGACAGAAGCAACACGGCTATATCCGTATATTCTGTATAGGCTGCATAATGTAAAGGAGTTTCACCATTTTTATCTCTGGCATTAATATCTGCACCTTTTGATAAAAGTAAGGTTACTGCATCCGGTGCATCATTGTAAGCTGCAGTATGGAGTGGTGTTGACCCATCATTATCTTTACTGTTTACGTCTGCTCCTTTAGAGATGAGTATTGCTGCCGTATCTGTTATATTTTCCTCTGCAGCCCATTGAAGCGGTGTTGCCCCGTTATTATCTCTATCATTAACAGTAAGCCCTTTATTTATAAGAACTTCTATTAAAGGAATAATATTTTTATATGATGCCCAGTGTAAAGGATTTCCACCATACTTATCGTCTTTAACATTAATATCCGCACCACCTGCTACAAGTGACATTGATATTTCTTTTAATCTATTGTCCAGGGCATATTGTAAAGGCGTTTTACCATCATTATCTTTTACATTTACATCTGCCCCTTTTGCTATAAGTAATTCAGGTATCCCTTTCATTACATCTTTTGACACACAATGCAATGGTGTTTTGCCATTACTGTCTGTAACCCTTACATCTGCTCCTTTGTCTATGAGTAATTCTGTCAATTCTTTGTTATTATTAAGTAAAGCATAAAAAAGTGGTGTTTTGCTGTTATTATCTTTAATGTTAAGAATTGCCCCTTTGTTTATAAGTAATTTTGCTTCATTATCAAACTTGTGTTCAAGAGCATAGTGCAAAGGAGTTTTCCCTTTATTATCTATAGCATTGATGTCAATTTTCTTTTCTATAAGGGTTTTTACAATTCCAATATAACTGTTAGAGCGTTTCAATGCACAGTGTAACAGATTCTCTCCGCTATTGTTTTTTGTATTTATGTCAGATCCTCTGGCTATAAGTATATCTGATATTTCTTTATTATTACATATAATAGCAACGGCCAGAGGAGTATTGCCTGCAGATGTTCTGGCATTAATATTTGCTCCTTTGTCTATAAGTAATTCTATCAGGTTTTTATTATCTTTGAATGCAACCAGAAGGTTTAAGGGTGTAAAGCCATTGCCATTTTCAAGATTAATATCCAGACCTTTCAGATCAGGAGAAGCCTTAATACTTATATCCAGATATCGCTTCCCTTCATAAGGATATCCATTATCCCAATAGAGATATGCTTCGTTCTTGAAATCAATGGAATAAGAAGTGAGGCCTCTCCCAAACCAGGCAGCACTGCAGTCAGGGTTTTCGTTTATACATTTATCGAACCATTCCCTGGCTTTATCATATTCTCCCAGTTTATAAAAGCTATTTCCTCTGCTACATGTTTCGTCAACTGTATTTTTTTCCGATGATTTTGAAAGAGCATTTATAGCTTCTTCTCTTTTTTGTTTTGCCTGTTCATAGGAAGAATTACGTTTCAGAACTTCGTCAAAACATTTAATAGCCTCTTCGTATTTCCCTGCAAGATATAAATCATTTCCCTTCTGGAAGAGTGTTTCTGCTTCTTTATAGTTTTTATCTTTTTTTTCTATAGCTTTTCTGGCTTCTTCTATTTTATTTTTTGCATTTTTATGTTTCGGATTAATTTTCAGAACCATTTCAAAAGTCTTTATAGCTTCTCCGTAATTTTCCATATTATAGAATGTCATGCCTTTATTATATATAGCCTTATCGTAATTTTTGTCCAGTTTTATGGCTTTATCAAAACAGTCCATTGCATCACTGTATTTCCCAAGTTTATATAAGGCAAGTCCTTTATTGTTCCACACAGGAACTGCTCCCGGTGAAATAGTTAATGCTTTGTCAAAATAACCTATAGCTTCTTCGTAGTTACCTGAATCATAGGCATTCAGACCTTTTCTATTAAGAGTTTCCAGACTTTCCTGAGATAAAACCATTGAAACACTAAAAAAAAGGCATAATAAAACTGTGACAGAGTAGATTTTTAATGACATAAAATTAACCTCCTTGATAAATTAAATTTATTTCTCCTGAATTTATTCGTCAGTCGGCTGTCCTTCCTTCCAGATCGCTGTCTGCCGGTTTCCCCTGTAGTGGAGGGTTGCTGCTACTGCCGGACCCGTTTCCTCGATTATTGGGCGGATAGTACGGAACCGTTATTTGGGGATGAAGAATACTATCAAGTTTTTCTATATTTTCCAATGCTTCTCTTGAAATTTTATTATCTTCCCCTAAGAGAGCTATTACTTTATTAAATTTTTCCATTGACTCATTATATTGTTTTTCATTCAACAAAGTTTTTCCCTCTTCCAGATAATGTTTTGCAATTTTGGCAAGGCCGTCTTTGGATGCATTCGTTTGCTTCAGCTCTTTTGATTTTTTAAAGGCCTTTTCTGCATTCTTATAATTATTTTTACTTAAATAAAAAATCCCCAAATTGTTAAGCAATTTAGTAATTTCGTCTTTATCGTCTTCCGATAGGTTTAGTTCTATTGATTTTTCCAGATTTTCAAGAGCTTTATCATATTCTTCGTTGTTATAATAGGCTTCCCCCAGAACAATATGAGCCTGAATATCATTTGGTTTTATTGCAAGTATTGCTCCGTTTGTTTCCATTACTTTTTCGTAATCATTCATGTTAATATAACATTGACTGAGCTTTTCGTATGCTTTAAGTTTTTTATCCCCTTTCGCAAGGTCTTTTACTTTTCTATAACATTCGCTGGCTTCTTTATATTTTTTATCATTTGAAAGTTTATCTCCGATTTCCATATAAGCTTTATCTTTATCTGGAATAGATAATTTATCAAGTATATCTTTAATAGAATTGTAATCCTTGTTTTTCAGGTAAATATTATATAGTTTTGAAAATGCATTTTTGTTTGAAGGCTCTATGCCTAAAACTTTTTTATAATAACCTGATGCTTCTTTGGGGAATTTTTTTTCTGCAACTTTTCCCAGATCCATAAAACCTTTTACACTATTTGGTTCTACCATGAGTTCTGCAATCTTACAATACTCAAGCATATTGTTCGGGTCGTATACTGCCATAGAAACCAGATTCTTCAGAGTTTCGGGATCTTTACTGCCAAGTTCCGGGTTTATCTGTGACAGTCTCTTATAACAGTTTCTGGCCTTCTCATAATTTTTATTTTTAAAAGCTTTTTTTGCCTGGTCGTTAAAGAATTTTCCGTTTCTCATGAGTCCTGATACTATTACAGATAAAATTATTAGAGCTACGATAACAGATATAACGAACAAATAGTTTCCCCTCTTTTTTTGAGGATGGGCAGTTATATGAGCTTCAGCTTTTTCTGCAGAAGGTTTTTCAGGAACTGATTTTGTAGATACAGTCGGAGTCTTCATAAGTGTCAGAGTGGATTCGCTGTCCTCTTTGTCTGAAGTTTTTTCTTTTATCCGAGGAGGTTTCTCTGAATCATCTTTTCTCCTGGCAGGTTTTTCTTCTATCCGGGAAGAGGTACGGGACATTTTATAGTCTTCAAGAGCTTTTTTCATATCACGGGCACCGGGGAAACGATCTTTTGCATCATGTGAAAGGGCCTGTTTTACTATTTCTTCAAGTTCTTCCGATACATTCGGATTAATTTCTCTTACAGGTTTAAAAGAAAAGGGGATAAAAGGTATATCTCCCGTGAGAAGACAGTGCATGGTAGCAGCCAGAGAATATATATCCGTTCTCGGTTCCGGTTTACCTTCAAATAGTTCGGGAGGAGCGAAAGCCGGTGTACCTGTAGCAGTTTTTGTATTCTGAATTGTTTCAATATTTACCGTTCTTGCTATGCCGAAATCTATAAGCATTGCCCTCTGATCCGAATTACGAAGTATTATATTTGAAGGTTTCAGATCTCTGTACACCAGTTTCTGGCTGTGAAGATAATCCAGGGCATCGAGTATCTGTTTTGCCCATTCAACAACCTTTTCTTCAGGAAGACCTTTTTTCTCTTCAGTCAGGCCCAGTAATTTTTGATCGTCTATATGTTTTTCCAGGATTGTTTCAAGATCTTTTCCTTCAATGTAATCCATGACGAGATAATATCGTCCTGCCTGAATAAAATAATCTCTTACTACAGGCATGTTCGGGTGTCTCAATTCATTCAGCATATGTGCTTCTTTTTTAAAACGATCAATCATATACTCCTGATCATGAGACGTACCGCCTGTCTGGCTGAGCATTTCTTTTACGGCACATAATTTCTTATCAAACCTGTGATCAAGAGCTTTATAAACAGCACCCATGCCTCCTGCTTTAATCATTTCTATTATCTCATAACGGTTATCAAGCATTACTCCTGCCATTAATGAACCGCTTGAATCTGTGGCTATTATCTCACCGCCACATCCCTGGCAGAATTTTGTGCTCTCTCTATGTTGATGGCCGCAGTTTCCACAATATATTATAGGCATAATAAAAACCTCCCGATATGGTTCGTGACGCGTGACGCGTGACGCGTGACGCGAGGTTAGTCTATTAAATTTATAATATTATAACATTTTATATATGCTATAGCAAAGTAAAAATGATAAAAAAGTGATTACTGTTACTATATATTGACTTTCAGATGATAACAGTTTATACTCATAAAAAATCTATAAATTGAGGAGGAAATCTTTATGAATAAATATTCAATGGTACCTTTATTATGTCTTTGTATATTACTATTATCTGTCATTCAATCCCTGGCAGCAGGTGATAATCCTTCAAAAGAATATAAGGATAAGGGAGAGCGTTTTTCTCTGATGCTTCCGTCTGGGTGGAAGGCTTTTGATGACCGCGGCAATGTATATTTTGAACATGATGGTTTTGCATCATTTTATGTAGACGGTTTCCCTGTGGAAAAAAGCGGAACACTTGCCGAACTTGTTTCTCAGGTAGAACCTTATGACTTTAAAAATGAAACAATGGAAATTCACAGCACTATAATTGAAAAGACCGATACAACAGTGGACGGAGTTCCTGCAGTACGTATTATACAGAGATCGGAAGCAAAGGGTATTATTGCAGGAGAACCCTATGTTGAAACAGATATTATTGACGGGTATTTTTTAATAAAGAACAATAATGTTTATATAATCACATTGAACAGTCCTGAAGATACATATAAGAATATAGCTTCTGATTTTGAAAGTGCAGTAAAATCTTTTAAAGCAGGCACTAAACCTTTTGAAGGTAAATCATGTAGCCCATCCGGCGGCTGAAGATAAAAGAAATCCTGAGTTTCAGGATTTTCAGAAGTGAACAGTGAGCAGTGAAAAAATATAAGCTAGAGAGTATAGGAATTTTCATTTAAAACTCCAAACCCGATTATTTGATTATAACTGATAACTGGTCATAACTGTTCACTGTTCACTGATAACTGTTCACTGATAACTGTTCACTGATAACTGATACCCGGAGGTGCAACATTGGATATTCTAATAAAAAACGGCACTATTGTTACAGCCTGTGATATTTACAGAGCAGACATAGGTATAGAAGGAGAAAAAATTGTTCTTATAGGACATAATCTCTCTGAAGATAATGTCAGAATAATAGATGGTGAAGGAAAATATATTTTTCCGGGAGCCATAGATGTCCATACCCATTTTCAACTGCCCATGGCAGGTACAGTAAGTTCTGACGATTTCGAAAACGGAACAAAATCTGCAGCAGCAGGCGGTGTGACTACTGTTATAGATTTTGCAAATCAGGAAAAGGGAAAACACCTGATTGAAGGTGTGGAAGAAAGAAGAAAAGAAGCAGACGGAAGAGTCGCCATAGATTATTCTCTTCATTTATGTATTACAGACTGGCATAAACATATTCTTAAAGAAATAAAGGAAACAGTCGATTATGGTATTCCTTCTTTTAAAATGTTTATGTGTTACAAAAGCAGAGGCCTTATGAGTGACGATGAAGCACTGTTTTCCGCTCTGGAAAGTACCTGTCTTTATGGCTCCATAATTTCTGTCCATGCAGAAAGTCCTGTTGTTCTGGAGATGCTTGTAGACCGTTACGAAAAGGAAAAAGAAAAATACGGATCTTATGCCCATGTTCTGTCACGACCTAATTTTATTGAAGAAGAAGCGATTGTGAGAGCCATAAAATGGGCGGAAGTAACAGGGGGAAGACTTTATATAGTTCATATGTCAACAGGGGAGGGAGCGGATGCGGTAAAAGCTGCCAGAGACAGAGGGATTAAGGTCTTTGCAGAAACCTGTCCTCAATATCTTCTGTTAGATGATGAAGTCTTTAAAAGAGAGAACGGCCACTGGTATGCCACATGCCCTCAGATAAAAAAGAAGAAAGACTGCAACAGGCTCTGGGACGGACTGAACAGAAAAGAGATTGATGTAATAGGAACCGATACATGTACCTTTACTACTGAACAGAAAAATATGTGGCATGGAGATTTTACAAAAATACCTTACGGTCTGCCCGGAGTGGAAACAATGGTTCCTCTTATATACAGTGAAGGTGTGGCAAAAGGCAGAATATCCTTAAATAGATTTGTTTCCATTGTAAGTACAAATCCGGCAAAAATCTTTGGTCTTTATCCTCAGAAAGGAACTCTGGTTCCCGGTGCTGATGCGGATATCATCATATTTGACCCGAAAAAAGAAAGAATAATTCATCCTGAATTACTTCAAACAAACTGTGACTGGTCACCTTACGAAGGTATGACTGTCAAAGGTTACCCTCATATGACCATATGCAGAGGAAAAGTAGTAGCAGAAAATGGAAAATTTATCGGTCAGGCAGGGTATGGAAGATTTTTAAAAAGGAAAGGGGCCGGAAGTTTATAGCGTTTAGCTACTCACTAATCACTACTCACTATTCACTCATTATCTAATAAGTTATGAAAGCATCTATAATTTATCAGGAATAAAAGAGAAAAAAAATGGGTATAATGTAATGAAAATGATTTCCAGAAAGGTTTCTTAAATGGAGAAAATAATATCAATAAAGAATATTGTAAAAATTTACAACAGATTGAATAAAAAACAGACTACAACTGCTTTAAAAGGTGTTTCTTTCGACATAGAAGAAGGTAAAATCTTCGGTTTTTTAGGTCCCAACGGTTCGGGAAAAACAACCATTATAAAAATAATCCTTGGTATTATCCCTCAGACTTCAGGGGAAATAACGGTTCTTGGCCGTTCACCTGTGGACAGGGAAAGTAAAAAATATATAGGCTATCTTCCTGAAAGCCTTTATTATCCTGATTTTACAAATCCGGTAAAACTGCTTCAATTTTATGCAGGCCTTTATGATATGGGTAAGAAAGAAACGGCAGAAAGAATAGATTATGTTCTGTATCTCGTAGGTCTCAGTGATAAAAAGAAAACAAAGATAAGGGAGTTTTCCAAAGGCATGGTGCAACGTTTCGGTATAGCACAGGCAATTCTACATAATCCGAAACTCTATATATTCGACGAACCTGCGTCAGGTCTTGATCCTGCAGGACAGCGTCTCGTAAGAGATATTATGATTAAACTGAGAGAGGAAGGAAAAACCATATTTTTCAGCTCCCATCAGCTTTCAGAGGCGGAAATGATTTGTAATGATGTGGCAATAGTGAATAAAGGAGATCTTATATGTTGCTCACCAATTCAGGAATTGCTTACACCGGAAAGTAAAATCAATCTTTCTCAGAGTTATTCTATTATATTTGAATTGCCGGATGGGAAAACTCGTGACGACCTGAAAAAGAATGAGAAATTTAAACAGTTAACATTTGAAGGAGCACCTCATATAAAGGTTATGGCTCATGGAAAAGAAGAAGCAAACAGAATAATTAAATTGCTCTACGATGAAGGAGTCAATATTCTGACGGTAAATATGGAAAAAAGAACTCTGGAAGAAGTATTCCTTGAAAAAGTAGGAGAGACAATCAATGTTAAGTAAAAATTTAATAAAAGTTTTCAATTTTTATTTTTATGAACACTATGAAAGAAAAATAGGTTATATCTTTTTATTTACAAGTTTTGTTTTCCTTATATTAATTATGTCCCTGAGAGTATTTGAAAGAGATATGCCGAATAAAGTAATAATAGATTTTTCCTTTTCTGGTATTGCTCTTATAAACCTGATACTTTCATTCAGCCTGTCTCTTACATCTGTTCCTTCCGATATTAAAAATCGATATATTTATACCATGCTTGCAAAGCCTGTAAGCAGATATGATTATCTGGCAGGGAAATTTTTAAGTATATGTGCCGTTGTATTTATAAATGTTCTGATTATGATCCTTGAACTCCTTATTGTGACTTACAGCAAACAGGGGCTTTTTGAACCTAATATCATATGGGCAGGCTTTTTTATTTTCCTTTCCAATGCGATAGTTATAGCCCATATAATATTTTTCTCTCTTTTTCTTCCGGTTACTGTAAATATATGTCTGAGTTTTACTATGATTGTAATAGGGAATATGACACCTGTTTATCTGAATTATCTCGGTAAGGATGAAATATTCTGGTACTCTTATGTACTGGGTGTAATAACCAAATTCTTCTTTCCCCATCTTTACTACTTTGATATAAAATCTGCTGCTATGAACAGTTTTTATCTGCCTCCGGAATATACGATTTCCGCTACAATTTATGGTATTTTGTATATAGGTTTTATTCTTTTCCTTGCATGCTGGGTACTGGAAAATAAAGATCTTTAAGGAAGTGATAGAATGAAAAAAATAATTTTACTTATATTATTTTCCTTTTCAATCCTTATAGCAGGTAATTCGGCTTTAACTGTATCAAGTACTGTGACCGGCAGTGAAAATAATAAAGACAGTAACGGAGAAACATGTTCCGAATGTGAAAAACATTCTCAGAAAACAGAAGAGCATAAACACAGTGACGGAGAAACATGTTCCGAATGTGAGGAACATTCGCATGAAGCAGGAGGCCATAAAGAGGGAGAAGAACACAAAGAAGGAGACACCTGCGGTGTGGCCCATTATCATGACAGGTTTATTCTTGATGCCGTTCTGGAACAGCCCTGGAGACATCCTGAGAAACTTCGTCAGGATATGTGGTTAATGAGAATAGCCCCTTTGTCCTTTCTTTTTCTCCTTGCAATAGTATTGAGACCTGTAGTTAATAAATTTATGAAGAAGGTTGGGAAATGATGAATACTTCCAGAAGAATTGTTATTGCTGTCATTCTTTTTTCAATTCTTATTGGTTTTAGATTTTATCTTGATAAGCCTTATATAAAATTTGTCAATCCGGAAGTGGAAAGTGTTTACAGCCATTCGGTTAATATGGCTGCAGTTATTTTCGGAGAAACGAGAAAAACTATGGCTGCTGTGTTATGGGGAAGAGTGCTTAACTATCATACGGAAACTTCCCATGCAACCTTTTATGGCCCCAGAAAAGATGTAAAGCCCAGTGCAGACCTTTTTAAGTCTGAAGGGGAACAGATATTACCTATATTAAGATTGATTACTTGGCTCGATAATCATTTTATTAAAGCCTACGATTTTGGCGGTTATTTTCTTGCCATCACCCTCAATCAACCGCAAGAAGGGATAGATTTTCTTGAGGAAGGTATAATGAACAATCCTAAAAGTTATGATCTTTATCAGGGACTGGCATATATTTATTTCCATAAAATGAAAAATTACACTATGGCAATAAATTATGCAAAAAAAGCCCTGGATAATATTACACATTATCCTGAGAAGGATAATACGAATATACCTCTGGATTGTGTAAATTCCCTTCGTATAATAGGTCATTCCTATAGATTACTCGGCGACAGGCTCAATGCGAGAATATATTTTAATATGATAGGAACAATTTCTACTGATTTTGAACCTCTTCGTGACAGGCTTCTGTATAATCTGGATAATGAAGTATATATAATGGTTACTGATGAAACTCTGGATAAACTGAAAGGAAAAATATCGGAAGGTAAACTGGAGAAGGTAAAAAAACTGGCACATAAAGATACATCGGAAGAATTGCTAACAGCTAAATTGAAATCATTTGATTTTTCAGAAGAAGAGATAAAAGAAGTATTGAAATATGTAAAGAGATGACATGGACAGGGATTTCCGGGATTTTTGGGATTAAGGGGATGTAATGGCCTGTTTAGGAATGAAAATTTATTAATGATTTCTTTCCTCGCGTCACGCATTACGCGTTACGCGTCACGATACCTGCTATTCAGTGCCTTCTTTATTTGTATCTTCTTTTATAACAGTACATTCTCTTACACCCTGTCCTTCCACATCGGTTACTTCAAAATTAATATCCCTGTATATGAGTTTATCTCCTACTATGGGCGGTCGTCCGAGCATGTCAAGTATTAATCCGCTTACCGTATCTACCTCTTCATTGTCAAGCACTATATTTAAATGTTCTCCAAGCCTGTCAAGTCTGACAGTGCCTTCTACATGAATGATACCTCTTCCGTCTTCATATATTTCAGGTCTTTTACCTGTACCTTCTTCTATTTCTCCCACCACTTCTTCATAGAGATCCTCTATTGTTATTACTCCTGCCGTGCCTCCATGTTCATCCATTACTACTACCATATGGGAGCGTAATTTACCCATTACAAGAAGTACATCATTTAATTCTGCTGTTTCAGGTACATAGGGCACTTCTCTGAGATCTTTTCTGTCTATATTTTCCTTTTTGAGTAATCTTCTGAGTATGTCTTTTATATGTATTATACCTGCAATATGGTCAAGATCTCCGTCATATACGGGATATCTTGTATGAGGAGAGTCATGGACGATTTTATTAAGTTCGGCAAAATCTACATCCAGAGGAATGCCTGTCATCCTGACCCGTGGCACCATGACTTCACCGGCGCTTAAATCGCCGAATTCAAACAGATCCTTTATAACTCTGGCAGATTCCGGTTTGAGAAGTCCACCTTCATGGCTTTCTTTAACAATATATTCCAGTTCCTCCGGTGTATAATAATGTTCACTTTCCGAAATCTGTCTTTTAATACCGATAATTTTTAAAATACCTGTTCCTATAGCGTTGAAACCTATTACCATAGGATAGAGTATACATTGAACACATAGCATGAAAGGCGTAATCCAGAGGGATATTCTTTCTGCCATAAGCATGCCAAGTACCTTTGGCACCATTTCACCTAAAACTACATGTAAATAAGTAAGGCACGTAACTGCCATTATTTTTGCTATGACATAAATATTAATCCATTCCGGCAGTCCCAGGTATAACAGAAAGCCTTTAGACCATAGGGCCAGTTTTTGTTCCCCGTACATACCGAGTCCAAGACTGGCCAGAGTTATTCCCAGCTGGCCCGTAGTAGTATAGTTGTCTAAATATTTAGGATTATGAATAATGTTCCTTACAAGACCTGCCAGTTTGTTCCCCTGTAAGTATTGTCTCTCAATAAATGCCCTTGTAGTTCCTACAATGGCAAATTCTGCTGCTACAAATAAACCGTTCAGTCCTATAAGTATAGCAATTACAAAGATGACAAAAAGGCTATCCATTAGTCGCTTCCTCCTGTGAAACAGGTTTTACCAGGATGGAACGGATAGCACGATGACTGATCTCTTCTATTTCCAGTTCTATACCGTCAATATTAATATGTTCTCCTGCCATAGGAAGATGGCCCAGTATTTCAGTTACATATCCTCCTATTGTATCTACATTACCTTCCCATCGAACACCTGTCCACTGTTCTGCTTCATCGAGAAGCATAATGCCCGGTAAACGTACCCTTCCGTCAGGCAAACGTTCGGCCTTGAGCTGCTGGGTTTTGAATTCATCCCCTACGTCTCCCACCAGTTCTGCCAGCACATCTTCAAGGGTTATAAGTCCTGCAACACCACCGAATTCATCTACAATCATAGCCTGATGACATTTTTTTTCTTTTAACATAGAGAGCAATCTGTCGGCTTTTACAGTATCAGGTATGAACAGTGCAGGTCTCATTAACCTGTCAATGGATTTAATGTTTCCATGTTTTAAATAATGCATGACCAGATCTTTTATGTTAATCATGCCAATTACATTGTCAATTGTACCTCTATAAACAGGAAGTCTTGTATATGGGCTCTGGGCGACTTTTTCAAGTATTTCATCTAGGGGAGTTTCCACATCAATGGCATTGATATGAAGCCTTGGAACCATTAACTGATGTGCCGGCCTTATACTGAGTTGAAGAGCCTGATGTAATCTCTTATGCTCATCAGGTTCAAGGAGTCCTCCGTCTCTGCTTTCTGCAATAAGGAGATCAATTTCTTCCGGGGAATGAATATGCCTGTGTGCGGCTTCATCTTTACCGATAAGTTTAAGCACTATGGAACCACTTGTGCTGATTACAGGAATAAACCAGGAAAAGAGGGACATAGACCATGACATGGGTAAAATTGTTATAAGAGCAGTTTGAGTCGGATACTGTAAAGAAAGATATTTGGGAATAAGTTCTCCGAAAACCAGCAGTATTCCCGTTAATAATAAGAGTATTACCAGGGCTGCCGTAGAATGGGCTGCTACTTCCTGAAGGTTTCCCAGTTTTTGAAATACAGGAACGAGTTGTCTTGCCAGTGTAGCTTCTCCGTAGGAACCGAGAAGGAGACTTGAAATAGTAATACCTATCTGACAGCAGGCTATATAACGGTTTAATTTTTTAGAATCCTGCATTACAGATAACAGACGGATTGCCATAAAGTTTCCTTCTTCTGCCATCTGTTTTATACGGCTCCGCCTGGAACTTACAACAGAAAATTCTGCTCCTACATAAAAAGCACTTACAAGGATAAAGATTAAAATTATTCCTACAGGTAAAATACTCATAACCCCTCATTCCTCTGAGAGGGAGTTATATATGAATTGGGCGGTTCCTCATCAGGCGGTTCTTCGTGAGGCGTAATTTTACAGTCATTCCCCATAATTTCTGGCAAAATGCCATTTAAATTCCTCTCTGTAAAAGATATTTTATTTATAATATCATATAATGTAAATTTTGCCAATAGTCGATTGGATTGGAAATAAACTATAAATATTTGACATTTTCTTAAATGTAAAATATTATATTTACTGAAATGAAGATTGAAGAGATGTTAAATATTATAGTTAATTTCATAATGATCCATAATTAATAGCTTAGTACCGTAACAGGTAAAAGGGTACCCGTAAAAAGCTTCTGCCTGTCAGGCTCTGGAGAAGAAAAATTAGTCTTTTATATAGAATTAAAAATTAAATAAGGGTTAATTTATTGTCTGTAAAACAAATGATATAAGGCAAATTATTTTTCTTCGTAAGAGCCTGTCAGGCAGAAGCTGATAAAATGGTTACGAACTTATTTGGAGCGGTACTTAGTAATGGGTAAAGCGTGATGCGCAGGGATTAAACCTGTCACGCGTTACGCGTTACGCGTCACGATAACTTAAATTCTAATTACACTATAATATCTGTAATAAAACTCAGAGGAGAATAAAATGAATTATCGTAAAGAACATGATTTACTGGGAGAAAAAGACATTCCTGACCATGTATACTGGGGTATCCATACGGAAAGAGGGAGAGAAAATTTCAATCTCACTGGATACAGAGTAAACAGTGCCCTTATAAAAGCCCTGGCTATGGTAAAAAAAGCCTGCTGTATTGCAAATTTTGAACTGGGATATATAGAACGGGAGAAAGCTGAAGTAATAGAATATGCGTGTGATGAAATTATAGAAGACCATCTTTCAGACAGCTTCCCTGTAGATGCTCTTCAGGGCGGAGCAGGCACTTCTACAAATATGAATATAAATGAAGTCATTGCAAACAGAGCAATAGAACTTTCAGGGAGGCAGAAAGGAGATTATTCTTTTATACATCCCATTGAAACGGTAAATCTCCATCAGTCAACAAACGATACCTATCCGACAGCAGTAAAAATAGCTGCCATACTGGGCCTCAGAAATTTAAGCCAGAAGATTGCAGAACTTCAGGGAGCTTTTCAGAAAAAAGAAAAGGAATTTGCAGAAATAGTTAAGATAGGTCGTACAGAGCTTCAGGAAGGAGTTCCCGTTACACTGGGAGCAGAATTTTCCTGTTTTGCAGAAGCAATTGCACGGGACAGATGGAGAACTTTTAAATGTGAAGAAAGATTGAGAACTGTAAATATAGGGGGAACAGCAGTCGGGACAGGGCTCTGCGCTCCGAGAAGTTATATATTTCTTGTTATAGAAAAATTAAGAGATATTACAGGACTTGGCATAGCAAGAGGAGAAAATGTTATGGATCAGACTGCCAACAGTGATCCTTTTGTAGAGACTTCAGGTATTATGAAAAGCCATGCCAGTAATATTATAAAGATTTCAAATGATCTTCGTACGTTAAATCTTCTGGGAGAAATAGTTCTACCTCCCGTACAGGCAGGTTCTTCCGTCATGCCGGGGAAAGTCAATCCTGTTATGGCAGAAGCAGCAATTCAGGCAGGCATAAAGGTTATGGCAAATGATCTGATTATATGTGAAACAACTTCAAGAAGTACCTTTCAGATAAATGAATTTATGCCCCTTCTCTCTTTTGCCATGCTGGAAACCATTGATTTGCTCATAAATACAAATAATATGTTAACCGGTTATGTGGAACAGATAAAGGCAAATAAAGATCTGTGCAGGGAATATTTTGACAGGAGTCCTGTAATAGTAACTGCCTTTATACCATATATCGGATACGATGCATGTACTGAAATAATTAAAGAATTTTTTACATTGGAACATAAAAATTTAAGAGAATTTTTATGTAATAAACTGGGAAAGGAAATGGTGGAAAGGGTTTTATCGCCATATAAACTTATGAGTCTCGGATATAGAAAGGAAGATTTATATGAGAATCGTAATGCGTAACGCGTAATGGGTAATGCGAGACGGATCCTCATTAAATAAGGGTGAAATTTTTATGCAAAAAACACCGAAATCGCTCAGATTACAGATAGGTCTTTTCGGGAGAACCAATGTGGGAAAATCAAGTTTTCTCAACATGGTTGCTTCTCAGGATGTGGCAATAACATCGCCTGTACCGGGCACTACAACGGATGTTGTTGAGAAATCAATGGAACTGTTACCTCTTGGCCCCGTAGTATTCCTTGATACAGCAGGTCTTGACGATACTTCGACTCTTGCGGAATTGAGAATTAAAAAAACAGGCAGGATTTTTGACCGTTCAGATGTCATTATAATCATAACAGAACCTGACCAGTGGGGAGAATATGAAGAAAAGATTTTAGATGAAGCAAAAAAAAGGAACACTCCTTCCATAGTTGCAGTAAATAAAATCGATTTAAAAGAACCTTCTTCTTCTTTTCTGGAAGATTTAAGAAAGAGAACTGAAAGATTCCTGCTATGTTCGAGTATAGATGCAGGGAAAAAGGATAAATATGTAAATGAATTGAAAAAACATTTAATTTATATCTGTCCTGAAGAGTTTCTTAACCCTCCTCCTCTTATAGGTGATCTCATGACTCCCGGCGGTATAGCGGTCCTTATTGTCCCTATAGATCTGCAGGCTCCGAAAGGGAGGCTTATTCTGCCGCAGGTACAGGCTATAAGAGATGCCCTGGATAATGATGGTGCAGCCCTTGTAGTTAAAGAAAGAGAATATGCTCATATATTGAATAATCTTAAAAATCCTCCTGATATTTCCGTATGTGATTCACAGGTAGTTCTTAAAATGGTTGCAGATACTCCCGGCCATATAAAATGCACAACTTTCTCCATACTTTTTGCACGATATAAAGGTGATATTGTAGAAGCGGCCAGAAGTGTTTCAGCAATAGATAAATTAAAACCTGGCGATAAGATACTTATAGGTGAAGCATGCAGTCACCATCCTATAGAAGATGACATAGGGAGGGTAAAAATTCCTAGATGGTTACGGCAGCATATAGGAGGAGATATTCAGATTGATACGTCATGCGGAAGAGACTATCCTGATAATCTTAAAGAATATAAGCTTATTGTCCACTGCGGAGGATGTATGCTCACAAGAAGGGAAATGCTCTTCAGGATTCACAGGGCAAGACAGGAGGGAGTCCCTGTAACCAATTACGGTCTCTGTATTTCCTTTATACAGGGAGTTATAGAAAGGGTTCTTTCCCCGTTCCCTGCCGCTCTGGACGCATATAGAAGAGAAAAAAGGATGGATTGATATGAAAAGAATTTTATTATTTTTAATATTTATGTTATGTTTGCTTCATATAACTGAAATATGTGCAAAAAATCCTGCGGGATTTTCCACACCTGTATCTCCTGTTAATCCTGAAATGCCTTCTGTGCCTGCAATACCTGATAGAAGTGATATGCCACAGATGCCTACTATGAAACCTTTCCCTACGATAAAAGCTTTTCCTACAATGAAATCTGTGCCTACGGCAAAACCGACAAAAAAAACAGGTACTTCGTCAGATCTTGAACCATACGGGGGAGAGAAAAAGCCCGGTGGCTCTTCAAATCTTGAACCTTACGGACAGGAACCCGAACCTGTTACTCCTTCAGGTGGTAAATCACATAAGGAACCTGATGATCTGGTACCTTTCGGAGAAACTCCTTCTGTAGATACGCCACCTGAAACAGAGCCACCATCAGTAGTTGAACCATATGAACCGGAAACACCTGCTTCAAAGAAGGCAAAACCAACTCCTACTCAGAAAGAAGAACTCGTACCTTTTGAACCGAACAGTTCTGCTACAGACACGGCAGAGCCGGGTAAGACCGGTGAAGTGGAACCGTATGAACCGGGAAGTTCCGATGCAAATGCATCCCCTTCCGAACCGAACAGTGCCGATGCAAATACAGCCCCTTCCGAACCGAACGGTGGTCAGGTTTCTCCTTCACCGGAGGAAAATGCTACTTCAGTGCCATCGAGACAGGGGAAAGGGCTTAAAGAAATACCACTTGAATTTTATATAGGAGCAGTGGTTATGATTGTTTTCCCTGTATTAATTTATTTCCTGAGCAGGAAGAAAAAACAGTGATTTGTTCAGAAGCCTGTATGGCCGAAACCTCCTTTATTTCTCTGTGTCTCATCAAGGTCATCTACTATCTGAAAGGATGCTCTGGCTACTTCCGTTATGACAAGCTGGGCTATTCTGTCACCATGTTTTATGGTAAAAGCCTCTTTACCCATGTTAATGAGAATAACCTTCACCTCACCTCTGTAATCACTGTCAATCGTTCCCGGACTATTCAGCACACTTATACCATGCTTTAATGCCAGGCCGCTTCTTGGTCTTATCTGTCCCTCAAAACCTTCAGGTATTGCCATTGAAAAGCCTGTAGATACAAGCTTTATTGCTCCCGGCTCTATTACAAGTTCTTCACTGGCATAAATATCGGCTCCTGATGCGAAATTACTCATATACTCCGGTATTATACTGTTAGAATCAAGTTTTTTAAATTTTATATTTATATGATTCATAATTTTATCCCTTCACTCTTCACTCTTCACTTTTTACTAAATTTGGCTGACTTTTATTATAAGGCATATCAATTAATTTTATTAAATTTCTTCCTTTTAGATCAATCATATAGATATTATTAACTCCTTTTTCTCTGTCAGAAGTAAAAATAATATGATTCCCTGCTGGAGACCATAATGGATTCCAGTCTATCCCATCAGGATTTCTGGTAAGTCGCTTTACATTTGTTCCATCTGAATTCATAATATATATTTCCGTATTACCATCACGGTCCGACTGAAATGCTATTTTTTTACTGTCAGGAGACCATGAGGCAAAGTAGTCATGCTTTTCATTTTTTGTAATATTATTTTTTTCTGTTCCGTCAGGGTTTATAGTAAATATTTCTTTATTAACCCCTGATACTATTTCTATAAACATTATTTTTTTTCCCTCAGGAGACCAGGCAGGATGGCTTTCTTTCCATCTGTTATCTGTCAATTTTCTATGATTATGTCCATTACTATCCGTTATATAAATACTTCCGTCATCTTTACGGTAAAGGGCTTCGTATACGATATATCTGTTGTCGGGAGACCAGCATGGATGTAAATTTTTTGCTTTGTTGTGTGTCAGTTGTTTTTTTTCTTTTCCGTCACAGGTTATTATAAATATATCGTTTTTCTGTCCGGTTCCTGAACTATAGAGAATTTTATTTCCGTCTTTTGACCAGGATATGCTCCAGATTTCTTTTGAAGGCTCTGACAGTTTGATTTTATTTGTTCCGTTACTGTTCATAACATATATTTGGAAATATCCATTTTCTTTATTTAGAAAAGCTATTTTATTACCATCGGGAGACCATACGGGAGATGATTTTTTTCCGTGATTATCACTGAGAGGTGTTAATTCAGAACCATCAAGATTAAGAGAGTAAATTTTTCTGTGATTGGAATTATAGTTTATAAAAACAATTTTTACCTTTGATAAAGATAATCTTACGAGAAGATAATTAAGACCTTTAAAGGCAAGGAGTATAATCATTAATATTGCGATACATATTATAAAATTTTGACTAATCTTTCTAGCTAACTTCATTTTCTTTATTTTTTTTCTTGCTTATCTTTTCTTCCTTATGGTCTTTCTTCCCTTCCCTGTCTTTTGAAGATTTTTTAGTGGATATCTCAATGTTAGCCTGAGAAGAAGCTTCTATATTTTCCTCATCTTTTATTTTTTTCTTTATCTTTTTCTTTACTTTTTTTTCTTCCGAAGATTTTTTAGCGGATATTTCGATTTCCTCTTCTTCAGGCAGGTCATCTATAATTAAAGAAGAGACGTGGATATTATCTTCAGTCTGATAGTCTTCAATAGTTGTAAAGTCAAGAGAAACTCCTGTATTTTCCAGAGAATGGTGTATCTGAACAGGTGTGGTAAATTCCAGGTATATATCGGAAGCCTCTTCATTTTTTGTCTCTATTTCTATGCCCTGAATTCCGCTGAGAACCTCTCCCTGAGATGATAATTCTATGCCTGTAAGCTCCACCGGAGCAGAAATTTTTTCTTCTTCATATGGCATAAGATCCAGTTTAGTATTTATTTTCTGGAGATGAGACGGATAGTGTTCCAGAAGTTCCAATGCTTCCGCTTCTTTTTGCTCACTATCTTTATGTTCTTCGTCTATTTTTGCATAGGCCATCATTTCATCATCTTCTTCAGTAGGAACGGGGTATGAAAGGAGATCGTCAGCTCTATGTGTTTCCTCCGGCATGATGTATTCAAATTCATATTCTTCATCCTTTAAATCTTCTTCTGTGCTATATGTAAGTACATCTGCCGCAGGTTTTTTTAGTGTTTTGACCGGTGTAAGCACATCAATTTCATATTCATCATCTTCTTCGGCAGGGTATGAAAGCACGCCTTCACTTTTTTTTACTTCAGGGACAGGTATTTCTTCAAATTCATAGGCTTCTTCATTATTATCGACAGGATCTTCAGCAGGATATGAGAGTATATCATCTGTTTTATGCAGTTCCGGCAGGGTAATATCTTCGTCGTAATAATATTCATCATCATCATCTGTTTTATATGTCAGTACATCGCTGCCTCTTTCTTTTTCAGAGGGAGGCAATATTTCCGTTATATATTTTTCATCCATAGGTTCAAAGTCATATTCAGGTTCTTCTTCTATCCCGTTTTCAACATCTGTTATGATAGTTTTAACGGTTTTGCTCAGATCTTCATAGGGATTATAAAATTGATCTTCTTCGGGAACCAGTTTCGACTGAAGAAGTGCCATGTCAGGCAATTCTACTTCCTGAGGAGTATCGGGGTCTACGAAGAGAAAACCTTTTGCAGATTCCGGATAGTCCTTCCAGAGTCTTTTACCGAGTTTTACATTATGATAAAAGATTCTGTAGTCTTTGATATTTATTATATCTTTATCCCAGAGAGGGCTTCCTTTAAAGGGGAGTTTTACCATATCATCAGGGGTATATCTGCTTTTAGGAACTTCAAGAAACATTTCTACATCATCAGATGTGGTTTTTACGGTAATCATGTTCAGTTCACCTATTTTTTCCGCTTCCAGTATGGCATATACCTTATCTTCATCTTTTATTTTCAGGTGTATGTCACAACCTTTTTTCGAACCTATTCTGATTGTGTCACCGTATTTCTGAAAGAGTTTTTTATCTGTGCAATCCAGCATATATCTCTTGAACCCGCGCGGGTCAAATACTTCAAAGGAGCCTTCCAGTTTTATGAGCTTTTCCATAACTTTTTTTCTGAGATAGTAACGTACAACAAGGGCAATAATGATGAATAATATTATTGCTCCTGATACCGGGTAGTATATAGGAACTACATCGGTTCTATCCAGTAAAATACCATTATCTTTTGCAAAATTATAATATATTTCAAATAAGTCATATTTTTTCTGTGCTTTTAAAAGATTGATAGCTTTTTGCCAGTTGTCCTGCGCCATCGTATCATTGCCTGTTTTTTTATAACAGTAGCCAATTCCAAAATACCATACAGGAACAGTATCTTTATCTTTTTTTATCTGTTTTCTATAAAAGGTGAAAGCCTCTTTAAGATTTTTGTCTGTATATTCGTACATGCAATCCGCATATTTCTGATGTGCTTCAAGGCAGTCTCTGTCCAGGGTAAAAATCTTCCTGTATTCTTCCAGGGCATCTTTATAATTTCTTGTGTCTATAAAAGCCTGGGCCTGATTAAAATGCTTCTGAATTTCCTGGTCTAACAGGGTTGTTTTTTCCTGTCCAAAACAGAAAATAGAGGAGCAAATCAATATTACAATACACAGTAAAAATATCTTTTTGCCAGTCATTTCTCTGTCCTTAATTTATATGAGAATTGTAATGCGTAACGCGTAACGCGTGACGGGAGGAACAGATTCTCATTCTTCTTTGTGACCGAACCGGTCATGGATGTTACTATAGGATTTTATCGGCAACCATATTTATTAATATACCGGTTAAACTTATTAAAGAGTTAAAGTTTTGAATTTGCTCTATCTCTATTTGAAACTTTACCTGAGAATTTAAAGCGGATAGAATAAATTCTTCTGCTTCAACCTGAGCATTAACCTTTGATTGCGCTTAAAATATTTTTAACTGCCTTTATTAATTCCACCGAGTCAAAAGGTTTTGAGAAGTAATGGGCAACTCCGAGAGACCTGCTTTTCACAATATCCTTATCCTGTGATTTCGCAGTGAGTATGACGATCGGTATCGTTCCTGTCCTGGGGTTCAATTTAAGCTGTTCACATACTTCCCACCCGTCCATTTCAGGCATCATAATATCCATTACTATTATATCTGGTAAAAAGTCGTGGGCTTTCACGAGAGCTTCTTTACCATTACCGGCACTTTCAACGATAAAACCTTCCAGTTCGAAGGTCTGTTTTAAGAGTTTCGATATAAATTTATCATCATCTACCAGTAAAGCTTTATATTTTTTGCTGTCTTCTTTAGGCAATTCTTCCATTATCTGGGCAATATAACTTTTGACCCACTGGTCTGTTTCTTCTTCAAGATGTACGAGAATTGGCTCTCTTGCATCTGATTTCCACAGTTCGGCAAGCACCTTTGCTGCCTGACTGCGGACATTTTTACTTTCATCTTTAAGAGCTTCTATTATGGATTCTCCTGCGTGAGTATCATTTAATAATCCCAGAGAATTCAGGGCATTAAACCTTGTGTTCCAGTCAGGATCCTTCAGGGCTTTAATTAAATGAGGAGATGCTTTTTTATCTCCTATTTTTCCGAGGGCTTCTGCTGCATTTTTTCTTACTTCCCAGTGAGGGTCCTGAAGACCTTTCAGCAGGCTCTCAAGGCATGTGGCATCGCCTATTTTCCCAAGGGCTTCTGCTGCTATGCTTCTTGTTTCATAGCTTTCATCATTGAGGAGTATTTTTAATATCGGTTCTATGGCGCTTTTTTCCCTCAATTTGCCAAGGGTTTCAGTGGCATTTCTCCTGATCTTCCAGTCTTCGCTGGAAAGAACTTCTATTAATACGGGGGTGACCTCCTGAATTTTAACAATGCCGGCTGCTTCGCATGCTCTTGCTGCTATAACAGGATTTTTATCTCTTATGGCATTTATCAGAGCTTCTGTTTTGCCGAGTAATGCAAGTGATTGAGCCACTTCTACCTTTATGGCCGGTTCTTCTGCTACCTTTTCTAAATGTTCGACGGCTCTCCTGTCATTGAGTTTCCCGAGAGAGATAACAACCTGACGCTGTACACCGGGACTCTGGTCTTTAATTGCTTCACAGAGAAATCTGGTAGCTTCCGTACTTCCCAGATCTCCTAAAGCTTTAGCAGAAAGTTCCCGTATTGACGCATTTTCATCTTTTAAGAGTGAATTTGCTAAAGGTTCAAGAGCTTTTGTATTTCCGAGTTTCCCCAGAAGCCATATTGCTTCTTTTCTTGCTTTACTATCTTTACTGTCTAATTGATTGATTAGTTCATTTATTTTTTCTTCCATAAAATATTTATGAGATTTTATTTATCGTGACAGGTAACGCGTGACGGGAGGAATTGTCATATAAATAAATTCTCTTTATTTCACCTTCTTTGTATAAAATATATCTTCAGTAAATGTTGAACAGTAAACAGAGAGGATACATTTCACTCACTACTCACTACTCACTACTCACTACTCACTACTCACTGATATTACTCTGTTATATTATATCAGTAAATGACATACTATTCTATATTTGAAATGATAATAATTTACTGACTGCTTTAGTCAGCTGTATTCCGTGTTCAGGTCAGGATTTTCTGTATTTATTAATCTACTAAATCCCTGTAATCCTGTTAATCCCTGTCCCGGTCAGCTTATAATCAACTCCTGCAAATAGGTCTTTGCATTTTCTATTTCCGAACCGTCCGGTTCAAGTTCTATGTATCTTTTCAGATTTTCTATGGTTTCCCGTTTTTTATTCTGTTTCTTATAGGCAAGGGCGAGTTCATAATGGATTTTTGGTAAATTTTTTGCCTCAGGGAGGGCTTTTTCAAAATGTTCTACCGATTTATCTATATTATTCTGCTGGGCATAGATCCTTCCTGAAGCATAGTGGGCATAGCAATCTTTTGGCTCCAGTTCCATAACTCTTTCATACTGGCTGAGAGCTTTTTCAAGTTCTCCCATGGCATTGTAAGAAAGACCTAATTCATAATTACCTACAATATTAGACGGATCAAGTTCAATAGCTTTTCTATAGTGTTCCACTGCTTCAGGAAAATTTTTATTTTCATAATAAAGGAGTCCCATATTACAGTATGCAAATACCGATGCTGCTTCGAAGCCGATAGATATGGCTCTGCCATAATATTCTATTGCTTTTTCCGGTTCTCCCAGATCTTTATATATGGCTCCGAGATTATTATAGACCCAGGGATAATCAGGATTTATTTCCATTATTATATTTGCATAGTTAATAGCCTCTTCCATATTACCTGTTTCATAGTGAAGCAGGCAGAGGGTATTATAAATTTCGGTATTCTGTTGATCCATTTTTGCCGCCTGTTCATATTGTTCTATGGCAGACAAAAGATCTCCCTGTTCTTTAAAAGTTACTCCCTGTTTTATATAACTGTCCAGGGTCTCTCTTTCCATCTTGTTTAAGTTTTCCAGTTCTTCCGCAATTTTCCTGGCAGTCTCATCTTCAGGTGATGTCATATCTAAAGCCTGATGAAAATAAATTCTTCCCTGTTCTTCATCTCCGGAGAGTAAATAGATTTTTCCAAGGGAATAATAATAATCGGGATTATCAGGTTCAATGAATATGAGTTTTTGATAATAATGTATTGCCAGGTCGTATTTTCCCTGCATTTTATATATATTGCCGATGGTAAGGAGTGATTGTTTATCCTTGGGTAATTCTTCCAGAACAATTTCATAATGTCTGATAGCTTTATCAAAGTCTTCATTCGCCTGCGAACACAGAGCAAGACCCCTGTGGGCCTCGGTATTCTGCGGTGATGACTTCAGTGATTCCAGATAACAGATGTTTGCACTGTCTATATCTCCTTTAGTAAAATAAATATTACCCATAATAAGATTAAGATTTTCATCTTTCGGATTTAGTTCCAGTGCATTTTTATAATTTTCTTCAGCTATATCCGGTTGATTAAGTCCTGTATATATATCACCGAGTTTTGTGAACGCTACATAATTCTCACTGTCTATTTCGATTACCTTTTGAAAACATTCTATTGCTTCGCCAATTCTGTTATTTTTTTCATAGAGATTTCCCATATCTTCCAGTGCAGGTATATGATATGGATCCAGGTCCAGCGCTATAAGGTAGTTCTCTACTGCCAGATCATTTTCGCCCTTTTGTTCGTAAAGGGAGGCAAGGTTGGAATAGAGATCCGGATAAATGGAGCCTTTCTCGGATGCTATTTGAAAATGTCTGAAAGCCATTTCGTCATTACCTGTTTCGAAACAATTTGTTCCTATTATATAATTTGCGTCAGGATCGTCAGGAATGGTGTTTATTACTTTTTCTGCAAACTGAAGAGCCATATCCAGGTTATCTTCTTCTATGTAAAGGGTTGCAAGACATCTGCATACTTCATGATTATCCGGATCTGTTTCCAGAGCTTTTGTCCACATAAGTATGGCTGAATTGTTATCTCCGTTTACCCTGTAGATTGTGCCGAGATTTGTATAAATACCTGCATCGGGGGTATTATTCATTACAATCTTCTGATAATAGTCAAAGGCTCTGTTATAATCATTTCTCTTCATTGATATATCTGCCAGATAGTGTAAGGCATTTATATTTTCAGGATCTATTTGAAGAATTTGTAGATATAATGTTTCACATCTGTTATAATCTTCAATATCTCTATATAACTCTACCAGTTTTAAGAGTATGTCGGGATTATGCTGGCTTATTGAAAGTATTCTTTCATATAATTCTATTGCATTTTTTTTATTACCTGAACTTATATATAACTGTGCCAGACTGTTGAGTAGCTGCAGATTTAAAGGGTCTATTTTTAAGGCTGTTACATAATTATCTATAGCTTTTTCCACTTTATTCTGGCCGGTAAATATATCTGCAAGTTTTACATAAACTTCTACTCTGTCAGGATTAAGCTCAAGAGCTTTCTGGTAATTATTAATGGCTAAAGATGTACTGCCTCCCTGGAGTAAATAAATATTACCGAGATTGATATAGGTTTCACCATCTGAAGGATCACATTCCTGAGCTTTCATATAATATTGAAGAGCATGGCTCATATCCCCGGTTTTTTCCCATATTTTACCAATCAGATTATATATAAAAGGTGAAGGCCCTCCCAGATTAAGGGCTGTATCCAGGTGAGTATAGGCCTTTTCGAATTCATTTACAGCCATATAAATTTCTCCAAGGTTTAAATGGATAACATCAATATCGGATTCAATCTTCATGGCATGTTCAAAACTTTCAATGGCCAGGTCATATTCTCCCCTGGATTTAAAGATTATACCTATATTAATATATGAATCCGTAAAATCGGGATTCATATCTATAACCTGCCTGTAGTGTATCAAAGCTCTGTCCAGGTCTCCTGCCCTGTGATAGATATAACCGAGATTGTTGTGACATTCAATATTATCGCCTTTCATTTCAAGAGCTTTTAAGTAATATTCTTCTGCTTCTTTATATTGTTCCATTGAAAAACTGATATGGCCGAGTTCCATATATATGGAAGAATTTTCCAGACCAAGTTCGAGAGCACCTCTGAGATAATCGAGAGCTACATCTATCTGACCTGTTCTGCTTGAAATTATACCGAGATTTGCATAGGCACCTGTTAATTTCGGATTGAGTTCCTTTGCTTTCAGGGCATATTTCTGTCCCATAGAATAATCTTCCAGATCTATATAACAACTGGAAAGACCCAGGTAAGGCAGTGGCATGGACGGCTGAAGATTTATTGCTTTAAGGTATGTTGTTATAGCTTTGTCCAGAATCCCCAGTGCTTTATAGGCAGAAGCAAGTCGATAAAATACTTCGAAATTAGGACTGAGGGAAGATGCAGCTTTTTGCAGATGAATTATGGCTCTTTCGAATTGTCCTGTCTCACAGTAAAGCTCGCCTGTTTTGTAATTCATTATACTGTCTTCAGGATAAAGCCTCAGAAATGTTTCAGACTGTGCAATGGCTTTATTCAGCTCATTGTTCATTATGTAACATTCTATGAGCATACTGTGGGCCATGCCGTAATTAAAATCCAGTTCTATTGCCTTTTTATAATGTTCTATAGCATTGGGAAATATTCCGTTTTCCCTGTAATATTCCCCTATATCATAATAAATATCAGGATTTTCCGGATTTTCCTTTAAAAGCTTTTGAAGATTTTCTATACTCACTCTGAAAACCTCTCTAATTATTATTTATATCCAAACAGTATTAGTAAATAATCCTTTCTTATTAAAGCAGCCATATCCATACTGATTGCTACGGAACAATGAATGAGAATACCGTAGAATATGGAACGGGTTCTTAATGCTATCATACCCAGTATTGTACCTGCTATGATAGATGCTACTGCTTCAAGAAAAGGTTTCTGGAAATGAATCATACAGTAAGGTACAACCATCATAAAGATCGAATAAATTCCGAAGTTTTTTTCCAGTTGAAATATCATATAGCCCCGGAAAAAGAATTCCAGAAAACAGAACTGCAGACAGTAAAATACTTCGAAAATTAAGAAAAATTCCCATTCACCCGGAGGGGGCTGAATAAAGGGATAGGTTCTTAGAAAAGACTGCTGAAAACAGGCTATAAGAACTCCTATAAGAACTATGAAATAAAAACTGGTGTAAATCCAGAGATGTTTACTTATACCTTTTATCTTCAATCCATACTGAAATATACTTTCTTTGAAGATAACTTTTGTTATAATCGATGGTATTATAAAATAAGATATACAGCACATACATGACCAGTAGATTGTAGCCCAGAATTCTACTTTCCATGTAAGAGGTGCTGAGGGGTAAAATTTTTTGAATAAAAATACAAAGGTATTACCGCTGCCTATAAATCTGTTTATTGTAAGACACAGAGCAATACTTATCATTACAATTACAGGTCTGTAATCAATTTCTTTAAGTTCAAAAAATTTCTTTATACTTATAAAGTCTAATAATTTTATATCTTTTGTTTCCATATTTTCCATATTAATAAAGCAATTTGGCAAGAGCTATGGATTTCAGCCTTGTTTCCGGCGTATCTGTTCTTGACAGATATATAATAGGGAAATCTGCTCCTGCAACGCAGGCTGCTACTTTCGCCTTTGCAAAGTAAGTTAAAATTTTATAAAGAATATTTCCTGTTTCTATATTATGTAATAATAATATATCAGCTTTACCTGCTACAGGACTTTTTATGCCTTTGATTCTTGCCGCTCTTTCCGAGATGGCATTATCCAGAGCCAGAGGGCCGTCTACTATGGCATTTTTTATCTGACCTGTACTGGACATTTTAGCTATTATAGATGCATCAACTGTTGAAGGCATGGCCTTATAATTGATCTTTTCTATAGGTGTAATCATTGCTACAAGAGGTTGAGCAAGACCGAGTTTGTTTGCAGTTTTTATGGCATTTTCCAGTATTTCAACCTTGTCGGAAAGGGTGGGAGCAATGTTTATACCTGCGTCTGTAACAAATATTATTCTATCATAACCCGGTATCTCAAAAAGCCCTATATGACTTAAAAAATTTACTCTCCCTTTTTCTTTTTTCTTTTCTTTTATGGCCTGCAGAAATTTGGACGGATGAGAAATACCGTTCATTATACCATGAACCTCTCCGCTGTACACCATGTCCACAGTTTTTTCCGTTGCCTCGTCTTCATCTTCTACATGGATAACATTAAATTCAGATATCTTTTCTCCGAGATAATCTTTCATTTTATCTTCATGTCCGATAATTGTGAAGGATGCAAGATTTGTTTCCGTAGCTTTAACCAGTGTATCAAGTAATTCAGGATCATGGGCAAAAGACACGGCGATTTTTATCGGTTTCAGTAATCCTGCTTTTGTGCACAGTTCTTTCATTGTTTTGAACATGTCAACTCCACCTCCCTTATAACAATCGATAGAGCAATAGAAAGTAATTTATTCTCTTCAGAATCTGAACGGGATGTTAATATAACAGGAGCCTGTGCTCCTATTACTATACCTGCCATTTTTGCTCTCGCGAAATAAATAAGCCCTTTGTAGAATACATTGCCTGCATCTATATCAGGAACTATAAATATATCGGCTTCACCTGCCATAGGCCTTTCATAACCCTTTATTCTGGCAGCTTTATGGGAAATAGCCAGATCCAGTGATATGGGGCCTTCTATACTGGCACCTTTTATCTGGCCGCAATCTCCCATTTTCGATATCAGTGCCGCATCAACACTTGATGGTATAGAGGCGAGATCTATCCTCTCGAAAGGTGTGATAAGGGCCACATTTGGCAACATATTCCCCATACAGTGAGCTACATATATGGCATTTCTACAGATATCTACTTTTTCTTCTATACCGGGTTTAATATTTATTGCCACATCAGACAGATACATTAACTTATTTACTCCGTCTACTTCAAAAACTCCTACATGACTTAAAATTTTATCTTTCTTTATACCATTTTCCTTGTTAAGTAAGGCTTTTAAAAAGTTTCCCGTAGGAATATCGCCTTTCATTAATAAATCCACTCTGCCGCTGTGAAATAAATCCAGTGCCTGTAGAGCAGCTTTTTGCGGAACAGGTTCATCTATTATTTCAATATCTGATTTCAGATCTATTTTTTCTGAAATTTCTTCTATTTTTTTCCTGTTTCCTACTAATATTGCCTGTGCAATATTTTCGGAAATAGCTATTTTTATAGCACCCAGCACATCATCATCCTCGGCTGCTACGACGCCAATGGTTTTCTTTTTGCTTTTTCTTGCCTGTTCAAGTAACTCCGACATGTTTTTAATTACCATAATAATCACCTCCACCAAAGATTACTCAAAATGGAATTTCTCCTTTACCATTATAAATCCTTCCATGAAAAAAGATAGACAGAAAACTTCTTATCTGGTAAAATAATATAACCTTCAGCTATCAGTCATAAGTAATCACTTAATAACTGAAGTAATATCCGGCTTTTATTATAACATATAAAATTTTATTTAGAAGATAAAATATTTTTACTTAACAGATAAATAAAAGGTGATTTTCAGTGGACGAATTAAGAGAGAAGATAAAGAAAACAGGAGAGAAAATAACTCTGGAGAAAAATGAGGAAATTATTAAATATAAAGATTTTAAAGAAAAATTGGAAAAAAAACTGGAGCAACCTTTAGATGAACCAGGAAAAAATGTAAGATTAAGAGAATTTATCGAAAGATATAAAAGGTGAAAGGATTTTGGAGGATTGGTAAAACAAACAAAGGGTAACTCTTTCTCAAGGATTTTAAGAATTCTCTATGAAGGAAAAAACCGTATACCGAGGAATAAAATGATTTATTATATAGTTTCCTCGTCTCTGGTATTTTTAATGAGAAGAAATCTTAAAAGACCTCCTGCTGAGATAGACAATATTATACTTGATATGGACAGGACTCTTCTTACAACCAATATTGGCAAAGAAGCTTTAATCATATGTTATGGCAAGGAAAAAGCTGATTATATAGAACATTCTATTATGAGGCGGGTTGCCAATGGCATTCTTTCTCTTGGAGAAGCCATGTTAATGGCAATTAATCATCTCGTAGACGGGAATTTTTCTCTTAAAGATCATGATGAGCTTATGGGTAGATGTGTAAAAGGGGAAATTATAAGACATAATTTACTTAATTCCATATTAAATCTTCAGAAAAAAGGGAAAAGAATAATTCTTGCTACTATGAGTTCCTATGATGCAGCCAGCTATATTGCCGGTAAATACGGTTTTTTCGGTTCTATAGGAACTATAGAAACCTATAATGATGATGGTAAAATGACCGGATGCACCCAGGTAATATGTGATGAAAATAAAGATGTAAACGGTGTAAAGTTCAGAACGAAGACATATATTTTAAAAGAAATGTTTGAGCATAATAAACTTGTATTTGAACCTCAGAGAACAGCTATTATAACAGATGACCTTACCGATTTACATATTATGAGGGAAGTAGCACTTGCCATATTTCTCAAGGTAAAAGAGCCTACTAAGATTCAAAAGCTCTGTTACAGGCTTAAATTATTTGATCAGGCTATTCAGGAAGACGAAGATTTAGAGAAAATAATTAATTAGTGAAGAGTGAAAAACAGTGACCAGTGAAAACAGTGACCAGTGACCAGTGACCAGTGAAAACTTAACGGTAATCAGTAATATAACTGATATTTTGTAACCGATAACTGAAATAGACTGCTCACTGATAACTGATAACTGAAATATACGGAGGTGACCTTTATGGCCGGTAGTGAACAAAAACCGGGAGGACAGAAGGGTGGAATGCCTGTACCTTTTATGATGTCTCAATTAAAGTCGTCTGGCACAACTCCAGGCACAGGAGCTTCATGGCACCTGTCTCAACTTAAGAAAAATGTATCCTTTGCAGCTACAGAGTCCCCTCTTGAAGGCCTTGCAAAAAGAGATGGCAGTGATTCTTTCCAGGTAACTGCCGAAAAGGAAGAGCCAGGTTTTGAGCATGCCGATGACGGATTGCAGCAAAAAATGGATGCAGATTCTATGGGTATAGACGGAGAAGAAGAATTTGTTGACAGAGAGAAAGAAGAGGATGATGAAAACTGGGAGAGTGAAGAAGATTATTTTCAGGAGCTTTCCGAAAGGAATGCTCTTCTTGAAGAAGCTCTCAGAGAAAGAATACAATCTCCATTCCCTCCTGTATATAATCAGATTGTTACTCTGACTGAAGCTCTTGTCTCCGGTAAATCAACGTTGAAGCCTCCTGTTTATTATGTTGACGAAATTGATAATTATATTCAGAAAAAGATAAAGATTTTTGCTGCTCTGCCAAAGGTAGATAATGTATCTATAACGAGAAGTAATCAATTGATGCTTGACGGATTTAATTTACTTATAGAAGTATGCAATGGTTTCCGGAAGTATATAGATAGTCCTGCACCATATCATATTGAACTTATAAGACAGCTCACAAAACAGGCAAATGAATTTTTTTCCGAAGGTAAATCTCTTTTGCTCAGCGTAAAAATAGAAGAAGAAAAATAGTTAATTTTGCATAAACTAGCCTGATTATATAAAGGGTTACTATTACTTTTTATAGAAGGATTTCCTGAAGTAAAGGGGAATAATAATTAATATCATAGGAATTTCCATCATATAAAGCCAGATAGAACATAATTACACGATGACAGGTAATAAGGATATTTGATGAAAAAAAGGAGAAAAGAAGATGAGCAAGTTTAATATTCTTCGGAAAATGATTTTACTGCCACTAATGGTTATAATAATATGTACAGGCGGATGTAATTTTGATGTGTATAAAAAAACTAATTATGTTTCCACCGTGACAGCTGTAATAAAAATACAGCAGGAAGAAGTGAATAATTATATTACTCAGACTACAGATGTATCAGAAAAGAAAATGTCCGATGAGGAAGCAAAAAAAGCTTTTGAGAAATCAAGAGACAATTTACTTCAATATAAAAAAGAACTGGAAGCTATTATTCCTCCCGGAGACTATGCAGATGAACATCAGAATTTTGTAAAAGGATTTCAACTGTCTATTGAGGCAGTAGAAGGCTCTATTGCTCTCCTTGATATAAAAGATGAGAAGGAGAAAAATAAGAAAATAGAAGAAGTAAAAGGTAAAATTGTCGAGTATAGAAAACTTGTTAAACTTGGCCTGAATAGCATAAGTATTGATTTACGCTAGTCCAGAGGTAATAACAAAACAATAGAGCAGAGTCTTAACGATTCTGCTTTTTTGTTTTATACCATTCAGCCATGCCTATTCGTTCCATTACAGGAGGATGGCTGTAAAGAACCCATGCAAGGAATTGATTCGGTCTTATTTCCGATAGATTCTGTATTGCCAGTCTCTGCTCCAGTTTTACACAGGCAGAAGGATTTTCTGTGAGTTCCAGAGCAGTCATATCTGCCTGTCTTTCAAAATGGCGGGATATCATGTTCTGCACCGGGAGAGAAAATAAATTAATAATTATGAATAATAATATTATTAATGGTAATGTTTTTATATCTGACGGGGAAGAAATGTTTAATATGTGGCCAGTTTTAGTTAATAACATATAGAGAAAGAATAAAAAGCAGAAACCGGCCATGATACACATAGTAATACCTTTAATGATGTGATGGTATTTCCAGTGCCCTGCTTCATGAGCTATTATGGCAAGAGTTTCATCAATAGAATAGTCTTTTAATGTGTCATATAAAACTATTCTTGTGGTACTGGCCAGGCCTATAAAGTAGGCATTTCCTTTTTTAGTCTGACTGCTTGCATCCATAACATATATATCTTTAACATTAATACCGGCTTTTTTTACCAGTTCTATAGTTTTTTCTTTTAATTCCCCATCAGCCAGTGGTGTGAATTTATTAAATAGAGGAAGAATTAATACGGGCATGGCAAAGGCACTTAATATGGCAAATACAGCAAAACCTGTGCCAGCTAAAATCCACCAGTGGAAAGGGAATTTTCTTATTAACAGATATAAGATTGTTATACCTGCAATAAATACTGCAGCAGTCAGAAATTCTGCCAGTAAATATCTTTTTATCCAGCCCGATAGAACCTGGTTTGACATGGAAAATTTGTGTTCATATATGAAGCCTGTATAAAGATGGAGGGGAAAGATAATAATATTCCAGAGAATGATGAGATATGATGCATATACGGATGGTTCAAGCCACATATGCCTGCCTGTTATGTTATTACTGAATTCTGCCGCAGTTCTGTTGAGAGGTGTCAGGAAAAATATAACCAGAAATATAACAGAAAGTAAAGTTTCCAGAGCAAAGAGCCAGTATTTTGGTACTCTGTAATTCTGAGCCAGATTTATTTGTTCCCGTGTAAAATAATCTTCTGCCTTCAGGTTCAGTCCTTCGCCGGGAAAAGCCATTATTATTTGGGTCAGGAGGAAAAAGATAATAGCCGAAATTATAATTTTATTCAACTTCTGCACGTTCCATATTTTCTTTTGCATAATCACTTAATTTTTTCATACTTTATATTATATCATTTTTTCGTAGAAATTAATATACTGAGGTGAGTATAAATAATAAATATATGCTCTCGTAACGCGTAATGCGTAACCCGTGACGGGAGGAAAACTTTTATTACATGCTTATGCTCAGGTCAGTAATTATTTTCTATATGTTTCTATAAAATGTACGGCCAGCCGTTATACATATTACATCAATACTTTTATTCAACTTTTAGATTGCTCCCTTTAATATTACTGAATTTTTCAGGGCAAAATGATATTCTAATAACAGGAATAAAGAAATTAATACTTTATAAAACCTTTGAAAATAATATGTTAACAGGTATTAATTTCTTATTTGTCATGGTATAATATTTATGAGGTGACGAAATGAATATCAGTCCAAAGATTTATACAAAGTTATTAGCAATAAAGATAGAACCTGAATTGTTTGATATATTTCAAAGAAAGGCAGGGAGAAGAAAAATGTCTTCAATTATAAGAGATTGTATTATTGAATTTTTATCAAAAAATAATAGTTATCTGGATGATATTTACACATGGAGAGAAGAACTGGAGAGAAAGAAGAAAGACGGAATGTTTAATATAAAAGACGATCCTGTGTATAATATAGAAGGTGTTGATTTTTCTGCACCGGGAGATTTTTCAGTTAATCATGATAAATATATATATGGAGGAAAATAAATATGGGACAATACGTATTTATTGATACGTCAGGGTGGATCGCTCTTTATCATAAAAAAGATAAATTTCATGAAAAAGCTATTAAGATAAATAAAGAATTACTTGATAATAATTATTATTATATAACGACTAATTTTATTTTTGATGAAACAATTACTGCTCTGCTATATAAAGCAAATCATTCTTTATCGGTAAATTTTGGAGAGAGGATACAAAATACAGAAAATGTGAGAATTATTTATATCACCAGGGAAATAGAAAATAAAAGCTGGGAATTATTTAAAAAGTATTCAGATAAGGAATTTTCTTTTACTGATTGCACCTCTTTTGTTATATTGCAGGGTTTATTTGAAGATAAAAGAGTAAAAGAAGTTAAACTATTTGCCAGTGATAATCACTTCTGTCAGATGGGTTACGAGATCTTATTATAAGAATCCCTGCCTCCACTTAATATTCTCTCTCTTCAACAGTGCCTGAATTCCCAGGGCACATTCAATTCTTTTCTTCTGAAGTGCACAGCCTGTTTCATCCGGTATCTTTATATCTTTATTTATAGAGTAGGCATTGGCGTAACAGCCGCCTGAACAGAAAAACCTTGCCCAGCAGTCAGGACATTTTGCTTTTTCGAAAATCGTCATTTTATGGAAATTTTCTCTTATCTCATGGTTTCTTATTCCAGTCTTAAGATCTCCCACTTTGAAATCTTCGTAATTGACAAGCTGGTGGCATGGATAGAGATGTCCTTCGGGAGTTACGGCAAGATATTCTGTACCTGCCCCGCACCCTTTAAGCCGTCTCAAAAGGCATGGCCCTTTGAAGATTTCCAGGTTGAAGTGGAAAAAATTAAATGGTTTCCCTGCTTTTATTCTTTCAATATATGCTCCGGCAAGTTTATCATATTCTTCACAAAGAACAGGTATGTCGCATGTTTCTATGGAATAATCCTTATCTATCGATACGACCGGCTCAAGAGATATATTTTGAAATCCCTGGTCCGCAAGGTGAAGAACTATATCTGAAAAATTCAGACTCTTTTTTGTATAAGTTCCTCTTATATAATAGTTTTTGCCCGATCTGCTTTCTACAGCTTTTTTGATTCTGGGCAATACCTCATGATAGGTTCCCCGTCCGTCAATATGAACTCTCATAAGATCATTTATTTCAGGAGGGCCGTCAAGGCTCAGTATAAGACTTATATTTTCCCTGTTCAGATACTCTATTGTTTCATCTGTAAGTAATATAGAATTTGTCGTAAGGGTAAATCTAAAGTTTTTGTCTTTTTCTTTTTCTATTTGATGGGCTCTGTTAATGGCAGCTTTTACCGCAGAAAAATTCATAAGAGGTTCGCCGCCGAAAAAGTCTATTTCCAGATTTCTTCTTTTGCCTGAATGTTCTGCAATAAAATCCATAGCTTTTACCGCCACTTCTACCGGCATATGAGAGCGGTTTCTTCCAAAGCCTCCTGTTTTGGCAAAACAGTAGCGGCATCTGAGATTGCAGTCATGAGAAATATGAAGGCACAGGGCTTTTACAGGTAAAGAGTCTTCTTCTGAAGGGGCGGGAAATTTTGCCGGACGAGTAAATAAAAGTCCTCTGTCTTTAAGACCCTGAAGTTCTTTCTGCGCCTCTATAATAGATTCTGCAGGATATTTATTTTTCAGATGACGAACAATGTCAATGCCGGATGGATCGTCGAAAATATCCAAAATATCCCATGTCAGGTCATCAATAATATGTAAAGCTCCTGAATTTACGTCAAGCAGGAGCTTTATATCTTCTACCTTAAATTTATGTATATCCACAGTTTAACCCTGGTTTTCACATTCCTGGTTGCTTACGGTGCAAGAGGTTTTGCAGGCAGACTGACATGATGTTTTACATTCTCCGCAGCCGCCTTCCATCATTTTTCCATAGGCAGATAAAGTGATTGTTTCGATATGTTTGCAAGTTTCTTTCATAATAAAAGAAAACCTCCTTTAGTAAAATACTTTACATATAATATTCTCAGAAAGTTTTTTTGTCAATAGTTTTGAAGGAGAAAAACATGAGAACTAGAAAATTATAGATACGTGAAGGGTGAAGTGTGAAGAGTAAATGGTAAAATCCTCACGCATCACGCATTACGCATCACACATTACGATTACAGGAGTGATTGACTTGAAATTAAAAATGATAATAATTTTTTTTGCAGGATGTCTTGTCAGTAACATAATTACCTCTGTGGCAGGAAGTAAGCCTGTTCTGATAGGCCTTAATTTTATGGCAGGGAAAAAGCCTGCTTCTATTGTTACAGGTGATTTTAACAGGGATAAATTTCCCGATCTTGCCATTACAAACGAAAAGGATAACAATGTTTCTGTTTTACTCGGGAACGGCGATAATACCTTCCAGCCCCAGAAGGTTTTTTCTGTCGGAGAAGAACCCAGGGCTATTATAACAACAGATTTCAATAAAGACGGTCATGCAGATCTGGCAGTAGCCAATAAAGGAACAAATAATGTAACAATTTTATCTGGCGGCGGTGACGGATACTTTCATCACGGCGGAACCTACCAGGCAGGAGAAGAACCGTCATCTCTTACGTCAGGAGATTTTAATAATGATATGATACCTGATATTGCAGTGGCAAATTATAAATCAAATGATATTTATATATTAACAGGCAGGGGAGACGGTACTTTTCAGAGTGCAGGCAGTCTGCATATAGCAGAAGGGCCTGTTTCTCTCTCTACAGGCGATTTTAATGATGACCATCAGGTAGATCTGGTCTGTGCCAATTATAAGTCCAATAATGTTTCTGTTTTTATTAACCAGTAAGGGAGTGAGTGGTGAAAAGTGAAGGGTGAAGGGTGAAATTTACCCGTCACGCGTCACGATTATAGCATCACGCATCACGATTTTTATGAAACAATACGAACAATTTATAAATAACTTCAGTGGAAAAATACTGAAAAATGAACTTCTGTCAGAACACAGTTCATTTAAAATAGGTGGGACTGCAGATATAATGGTTATTGCCGGTACTACAGATGTTCTTGAAGAATCTGTTAATCTGTGTATTGAGTTTAACATACCTTTTTTTATACTCGGAGGAGGAACAAATATAGTTTTTCACGATAAGGGCTTTCGAGGAATAGTTATAAAGAATTTATGTAATAATTATTCTGTGGAAGGTGAAAAGGTATTTGTTGAAAGCGGAGTTATTATAAGCAGATTTGCAGAGGACATGTCCTGCAGATCTCTAAAAGGACTTGAAGCACTTGGAGGACTTCCCGGCACTGTGGGAGGTGCAATAGTCGGTAATGCAGGTGCCTATGGCGCATCTATAGGAGATGTCCTGACTTCTGCAAAAATTTTTCTTTTAAAAGAAAGAAAAACAGTTGAAGTAAAAAGGGATTTTTTTGATTTTCGCTACAGATATTCCCGTCTTAAAACAGGTGAAGTAAAAGGTGTTATTCTGTCTTCTACACTTCATATGGCTACTGGGAACAGAGATGAACTTTTAGCCGTTATAGAAAAAGACAGATATAAGAGAAAAACCCTTCATCCCACAGAACCTTCTGCGGGATGTATTTTTAAAAATATAGAGATAAATGATGAAAAGTTTGATTGTTTAAAGAATAAAATGCCCTCTGTTCATCTGAAAGAAGTGATTGTTCATAATAAATTGCCGGCAGGGAAATTAATTGAGCTGGCAGGGCTTAAGGGTGCATCTTCAGGAGATGCCTGTGTTTCACCTGTTCATGGAAATTATATAGTAAACATGGGAAAAGCTACATGTGGACACGTTAAAGATCTTATATCCGTTGTAAAAAAGAAGATAAAAGAAGATTTTAATATAGATTTTGAAGAAGAAGTTTTGTTTATACCTGAACGTTTGTATGATAAGCCTGTCAGGTAATGAGAAGAGCCGTCTTTATTGTCATGCAATATGTTCTTCCCATCTTTTGAACAATGTGACAGACTCTACAGGTGAGCCATAAATAGTTCCATCTGACATGCCTATTATAGATTCTACGGGAAGATTACCGGAAATGTTCTCTATATGATTTTTTTCGAAAAATTCTTTATTCCCTTCTCTTAAATTACAGGAAATAATATAGAGAATATGTTCCTTTGAAACAGCACAATTTTCTCCTATGTGAAGATACATTGCAATACCCCGTTATGTTTATTTCTTGTCTATTTTATCACTTCATCCGGGGAAATTCAATATAGTATAATATATAAAGGTATTAAAGTAGAAAATTCTTCTTTTTACACTTTGCTACTTATTATAAAAGTAGTATAATAAAGAAAAAGGAGGGATAAATTATGGTAAAAGATAAGACTTTAAAAATCTCTGAAGGTTCACACAGACAATTAAAGCTAATTGCTACATCTAAAGGTTTTTCTATAAAAACCTATTTAGAGAAAATTATAACCGAGCTATACGAGAACTTTCAAGATATAGATACATTACCTTTATCTGAGGAAGAAAAGGAAGATTTAAAAATTTCGGAAGAAGATATAAAAGCCGGAAGAATATATAATTTAGAGGATGTCATAAATGAAGATAGTGAAACTAACTGACATTGCAAGGAAGAATATAAATAAACTTCCAGAAGACATAAAAAAGAAAATTTATAATAAAATAAAAGGTCTTCCTGCCGGTAAAAGCAGGTATAAAAGATTACAGGATAGTTCTCTTCATAGTTGCAGAATGGGAGATTATAGAATAATTTTTGAGATAATTTTATCAGGTGATTATATAATAAGAACCGTTAGACACAGAAAGGAGGTCTATAGAGACCTGTAGTTATATGTATCATTATATGATAAAATTCACTATTTTTTAATGGTTTTCCCTTTATTTTGTTTATATCCGGCTTATATTTAAAAGCAGGAAAACAATCCTTTATGTCGAAATCTCGATATACAAAAACATTTACCGGTTATGGCCTGGAAATCAAGTGCTTATTTGAATTTTCCTCAGAAATGTTTAAAATCTTCGTAATTTTTTGCAGATAACGGCCGGTATTTGAAATCTAGTTTATTTGAAAGGAGGAAAGACATTAATTAATATATTAATTATAATTAAAAAATGTCTTTTTGGGTGTGAAAAATAAAGATAACGAATATACTGCGGAAAATATTCAGATACTGGAA
>DAIOEN010000015.1:0-63844 GCA_036746235.1 Vulcanimicrobiota bacterium
TATGTCTGTATTTAACATTACCATGCAAAAATCCTCCCAAAATACAGATAATTTTAAAAAAATAGTGATCAGTGTTCAGATACATATAAAAACACTAATGTATCTATTCAATGATCACTGTTCACTGATAACTGATCACTGTTCAAGCCACTTTGCCACTTCTTTAGCAAAATAACTTATTATAATATCTGCTCCGGCCCTTTTAATAGAAGTAAGTATCTCTAAAGTTATTTTCTTTTCATCAATCCATCCCCTGGCAGATGCAGCTTTAATCATAGCATACTCGCCGCTCACATTATAGGCTGCCACAGGAACGTCCACTATATCTTTCACTTTAGATATTATATCAAGATAGGACATAGCAGGCTTTACCATAATTATATCTGCCCCTTCAGATATATCCAGTTTCACTTCTTTCATAGCTTCTCTGGAATTTGCAGGATCCATCTGATAGGTACTTCTATCGCCGAATTTCGGCGGTGAATCTGCAGCTTCTCTGAAGGGCCCATAAAAAGCAGAAGCATATTTAACTGCATAGGACATTACAGGAATATGAGAAAAACCGTTTTTATCCAGAAGAGTCCTTATAGCATCAACACGACCGTCCATCATATCAGAAGGTGCTACCATATCTGCCCCTGCTTCTGCATGAGAGAGGGCAGTTTTTGCTATAAGCTCCAGAGAAGGATCATTTAAAATAACATTATTTTTAACCTCTCCGCAGTGTCCGTGACTCGTGTATTCACAGAGACAGACATCGGTTATGACAGGAAGATCGGGAGCCAGAGCTTTTATCTTTCTTACTCCTTCCTGAATAATACCTTCCGGGTCATAAGCACTGCTTCCATGTTCATCTTTATAAGGAGGTATACCGAAAAGTATTATACCGGGTATATTTAAATTCACTATTTCTTCTATTTCTTCTTCAAGCCTGTCTATAGAAAAGTGATAATTACCGGGCATAGAAGAAATTTCCTCTTTTATATCTTTACCATGTTTTAAAAAAAGAGGATAAATAAAATCATCGACGGAAATTTTTGTCTCCCTTACAAGACGTCTTATATTTTCAGAAGCTCTGAGCCTTCTTGAACGAACTTTTGGAAACTTCATATTACTTTTTCTCCTTTTCCTCATAAGGAGGATTTTTTATCAGGTCATACAGTCCGTCAAAAAGGGTTTTCCCGGCAGCAATTACCCTGTCCTGTCCCTGTCTCATAGCATAGTAACTATCTTTATCCTGTTTACCGAACAATAATACTGCTTCTTCTCTGTCTTTATTGACTATTTTAACCGTCATAGACGGCTTATCAAGACCATAGGCCTTTAAATCCTTTACATGTTCAGATATAACATTATCTGCTTTAAGGTTTATAACATTCATAAGCTGTGTATCAATCTTCCATGATGTAGCCTTTTTCTGTTCAGGCTTTGAAAGCATCCAGTTATTATCTTTATCTTTACTTCCTGAAACTATAACATTACCACTCGTTATTTCAAAAGATACCATATCTCCAAAGGGAACATTAAAGACAGATTTATCTCTCCATAATTCAGGATCTTTAGAGAGATTATCTATGGAAGAAGCTTCTATAAGAAGGATCTGTGGTTCTTCCACTCTTTTAGCATAATAACCGCCTTTTGCACTATCCTTTTTTCCTATAAGAAGTTCCTTTCTTGATTTATCCTTACCTGTAAATAAGGTTATATCCATAAAAGGCTTATCCAGTCCATATAAGGCCATATCCTTTGATTTACTCTCTTCCAGTATAAATTCTTTAACCTTTAAAGCACTTATAGAATTTATCCAGCCTTCAATCTGACCTGCATCACCTCTGGCATTAAATGGATTTAATATAGTCCATCTATTCTTTGGATCTTTCTGGCATTTTATCAGTTTATTGCCTGTTTTACATTCGAATTCCACTGTATCTGAGGAAGTACAGGATATGACTGTTTTATCACGGTATTCAAGTAAGGATTTGTTGAAATAACTGTCTACTATATAATTAGCAATAGTAAAAATACCTTTATCTCCGTTTATCTGACCGTAATAAGAGTTCTCATCAAAGGTTTTCTTTCCGACTGATATAGTTTTTATAGTACCGTCTTCAAGAGTAATAGTAACAACAGGACATGGCTTATCAAGACCATAAGTATCCGGAGATTCCCCTGAGTCACTTAATTTCTGCTCAGATTTCATTTCCCCTATGTTGGCAAGCAAACCGTTTACCATACCTTCATCTGCCAGTGCCCTGACAGGAGTTGTAATATGCCAGGTTTTATCCTGTTTTTCAAAGGATATCTCCACTGTTTCCTGCTTTAATTTAATACTCTTTACCTTTTCCGTATCTTCAATCTTAAGAACAATCTTATCCTGTTCTTTTTTTTCTTCATCAGAAGGTTTTTTAACCTCTACGAGAAGCACATAGGCCAGAAGTATAATAAGAAAAGCAACTATAATCAGTGTACCTTTAAATTTAAGCATAACCTACCTCCCGTGAACCTTTACTGAAATACCTGTAATAATGACAAGAAGAGGAAAGACAACAAGGGTTGCCAGGGCAATAAGAATAGACTGTTTCCCTGTCAGATCAAGCTGGTGCATCTCTGGGTTTTTAGGTCTTATAGATATAAGATCTTCCTGCTGCCCGAGCCAGTTAATCATATTTAAGAACATATCACTGTTACCCTGAAAAGAAAGATATTTATTACTTACAAAACTTGAATTACCGACCACTACAATCCTTATTTCTTTAAGAGGCTTCTTATCTTCCTGAGGAGGAGTAGAAACATCTTTTTTCTCTTCTTCAACCGATATCTTAACGGCTACTCCCATTGAAATAGGTCCCTTTACATCTCTTGACGGATCAGGTTTCACATCTGTTATATTATCAAGTTTTCCACGGTATGACCAGCTCTGAGGAAGACTGTTTATAATAACATCGGCAGAAATGCCCTGTTTCGGAATTACACTGACAGATCTGGCAAGTGGATATATAGTAGCCATACCTTTCATGTCTTTTGTTATCTCATGTTCGGGATAATCGACTGAAAGTGGCATTGATGCACTTGTGCCAAAAATCTGCTGCCCTATACCGCTGACATCCAGTACGAGATCATTTTCCACCTTTACATTCCACTGAGAGAGGAAATCTGCAAGGTCAGGTTTCATAGGATCTACCATAACCATAAGTTTCCCGCCGTTTTTAAGATAGCCATTAATGGCATCTAATTCCGGCTTTTCCAGGGCAGTATCGGCGCCGGGAATAATAATGATATTACAGTCGGCAGGTATAAGTTGATCCTGAAGGAGCATAAGATCTTTAACCTCATATGTTTCTTTTTTCAGAGCCTCTTTAACAAGGGAAAAATCATCGCTGTTGCCCTTTGTATGGCCTTTTAAGAAATAAACTACTTTATTACTGCCGCTTTTAGTAAGCTTAAGTATGGCATTTGTTAAAGATTGCTCGGAAGCCTTATCATTAAGTTTTTCTCTTTTATCAGGAGAAACTTCAAGAATGACTGTATTGAGCTGTTTAATTCCGTATTCTATTGCTTTATTCGGATTTTTTACAGGATCTATAATTTTATAGTTAATCTTTGAGCTCACGTGCATATATTCTTCCATAAGATCCTTAAATTGCTCACGGGAACCGCTGTCTCCGTCCTGATAAAAAGCATAAATCATAATATTCTGATTGAGACCCTTTAAAATCTTTTCCGTCTGATCGGAAAGACTGAAAGTCTTGTTAAGGGTAAAATCTTTACGATAACTGTGTTTACTGCTTATATAGTTAATTAACGTAAGAACACCTATTAATGCAATTACCATAACTACAGTATTTGTTCCATGAGCAAAAATCCTGGCACTTGTATTCTGTTTTATCCACAGGACAAGAAGGACCAGAGAAGCAATTAACAATACACAGAAAAAAGGAACTATATACACAGGTTCAACTGTGGAATAATATGTGGTCCAGACGAAATAGCCTGCTATGACCAGAACTAAAAGTATTATCGATATAAGAAGACAATTTTTTTTCACTATTATCCCCTCCATTTCAATGAGTCAAGAGAAGTATAAGTTAAAAAGAGGCCGCCAAAGGAAAAACTCAAATAATATATGAGATGTTTCGTATCAAAGACTCCCTTTGAAAAATCCTCAAAATGGCCGAATATGGATAAATAACTCAATACTTTTCCTGTAGTGGGATCTGAAAAATTAGAAGCCCATGACACTATACCCAGAATTAATAAAACACCGAAACTCAAAATTGCCGCTACAATCTGATTTTTCGTGAGAGAAGAAAGGAAAAGACCTATAGCAAGAAAAGTAAGCCCCACAAGAATAAGCCCTGCATAACCTGATAAAACTGTTCCTATATCAGGTTTACTCAGTTTAAACAATATAAGCATATGAGGGACTGTAAACAATATCATAAGAAGATAGAAAATAACAGATGCAAGGTATTTACCACCTATGAGCTGTATTTCCGTAACAGGTGACGTAAAGAGTAATTCCAGAGTACCTGCTTCCATTTCTTCCGAGAAAAGCCTCATTGTCAATATGGGCATAATAAACAATGAAATAGTAAGAATAATACTGAAAAAAGGTCTTACAACCTCTTCGTTTATATTCAAATTCTGCATACCGAACTGGTATTGTTGTTGAGCTCTCATAGCCCAGGTCATTTCAGAAAATCTCTGTATCAATGCAAAGAAATAAAAACCTATTATAAATAGAAAAACTGTCATAACCACATAGGCTATAGGAGAGGCAAAATAAGCCTTCAATTCTTTTTTTATAATAGCAAGGACAACTCTCAATTTGCCACACCTTCCTTCTGTTTATTACTATCATCAAGGGTAAGTTTCAGGAACACATCTTCAAGATTCATATGTTCCGGATGTATGGATATGAGTCCCCATTTCTTTTCTATCACGAGTGACGAAACAGCCTCGGGGATTTCATCTTTAACCTCTGTTTTCAATGTATATTCTCCCGTATCTTTATCTGTTTTTCCCATAATAACCTCATGAACACCTTTTACACCTCTGAGGGTTTTTACTACTTCATCTTTATCAGACTCTCTTATTTTAAGGGAAATTTCTCTGTAACCTCTCATTTTATCAAAACGTTCACTCAGGTTTTCCGGAGTATCTATGGCGACAAGTTTACCCTGATTTATTATGATTACTCTGGAACATACCTGACTTACCTCTGATAATATATGAGTACTCAGTATAATAGTTCTTTCACCTTTAAAACTTTTTATTAAATCTCTCACCTCTCTGATCTGCCTTGGGTCAAGTCCTGACGTAGGTTCATCAAGGATAAGTACCTGAGGATCATGAATAAGAGCCTGGGCAAGTCCCACTCTCTGTCTGTATCCTTTGGAAAGTTTTCTTATTAATTTATCTTTCGCATCCTCGAGGCCGCATCTGCTGAACACATAATCAAGCCTTTCAGATTTTTTACGAAAATCCAGTTTTTTTATGTCTGCAACAAAATCCAGATAATCACCTACTGTCATATTGTTGTAAAGAGGAACCCTTTCAGGCATATAACCGACCTTTTCTCTTACTTTAATCGATTCTTCAAATACATCATGACCACATACCTTTGCAGAGCCTTCTGTGGGAGGGAAATAACAGGTTAACATTCTCATAGTAGTAGTTTTACCTGCAGCATTTAATCCCAGAAAACCGAGGATTTCCCCTTTATCCACAGAAAAAGTTAACTTATCAACTGCTAAAAATTCACCGTACCTTTTTGTTAAATTCTCAACTTCTATCATCTTTTTCTCTGGTACTAACCAGTAACGCCTCCTTTCTTATATAGCTTTCAGCTTTTAGCTTTCAGCTTTCAGTTCTTAACTGAAAAAAATATATTATAATCCAATTTTTCAAAGCTTACAAGATTTTATACTTTAGAGATTAAAAATAAATTAAAGAAAAATTAAAATTTTTTAATTATTCAGAGGTAAGGGCTTGTTCAAAAATAACCCTGTTATAGTTTACCAGGTTAACGTTTTTATATAAATCAGGTGTTGGGTATTGAAGATATTATTTCTTTACATTACCTAATTATAATTTCCACACGTGAAGATCTATTTATATTTAATCTGACTGTAGGCCCAGGCTATACGTTTACGGACTTCATAATCTTTCTCGATTTTCATACCTTTCAGCAAACCGTCTAAAACCTTTTTATCTTTTAACTTTACAAGGGCTTCTACTGCTTCAAGTCTTAAATCTTTATTTTCATCGTTCAACAGCACATGGAGCAATGTATTAACAACAGCAGGGCTGCTCAATTTACTTATCCCTCTGATAGCTTCTTTCCTTTCTTCATAATTGACAGACTTTTTCAAAACATCAAACCAGTTAACCTGTTCCATATTGTTTCCGGGAAGTGTGCCACTGCTTAAATCTACTGTCTTGCTAAATGTAGACGGAAGATTACCGGGTTTATTATCCAGAAAACCTATTTTAGGTTGTAATTTATGAGGAACTGCCGCAACAGGTTTCGAAGTTTCTATATTTTTTTTGGCATCCAGAGCCTTTCTTAATTTCAATTCTATAGCTTTTTTGAGAGAACTATAATCATAGCCACTTTCTTCCATAAAGTATACACCTATAAAAAATGAATCTCCAGGTTATAGATTTTTATTATAACATGTTGATAAAACCTTAACAAGAGCTTTTACAGTGATCAGTTATCAGTGATCAGTTACCAGTGACCAGGTTATTATACGTGCGACGTAATGTTTATCTTTCACTTTTCACTCTTCACTCTTCACGATTTCCTTAAAATTTCCTTTACAATTTCTGCATTGCGCAGAGCCTTAACTTTAAGAATTTCTGTTTTTTCCGTAAGGAGAGAAGATATTTTTTTATGGTTTTCTACCAGCTTTTGAGCCATATCATATAAATTACCTTCATTTATTTCCTCAAGAGACAGATATTTCAAACCTAGCTGTTCCGATATATTTGCTATTTTCGGATCATAGGCTAAAGGTAATGAGGGAACACCCAGAACGGAAGACATAATAACAGCATGAAGTCTCATAGCAATAAGGATATTCATCTTCCCGAGCATTCCCATAAGAATTCTGGGGGAATATTCACCGGAAACAATATAAACGGAACTTTTCATAGTATTTTTTATTCTTCTGGAAACAAGCAGATCGTCAGGATAATGCATGGGTATAAGAAGAATTTTACAGGAGAATTCTTCAGACAGTCTATCAACAACACGGGAAATAATATTCAGATAATCAACAGAACTATTCCAGTCTCTTACGGAAAGTCCAATCCACCTGTTACCTTCAAAGGGTATTTTTTCTGCGGCAAAAACATTCAGAACATCAGGTTCACAGGCAGGTTTCATGGCAAATACAGGATCTGTCGTAACCTCAACAGGTGGCCTCCATACACCGAGTTCTTTCAGTATCCGTGCGGATTTCTCATCTCTTACTGTTATAAAATCCACCATATTTGCGATATAAGAAGTAAGAGTTTTTCCTGTAAAAGTTTTTAAAGGGCCAATGCCCTGGGCATAAAACATAACTTTTTTACCTGTCAACTTTGCAAGCAAAACCATGGCAAGATAATAAAGAGGACTCCTTATACTTGTACTGTCCTGAAGTAAACCACCTCCGCCGCTTATGAGCATTCTGCTTTCCAGAAGGGCATAAAGCATTTCAGGTCTGTAACGGTGTACCGAAGGGGTATTATGTTCTTTCTCTGTAAAAGACGGATTAACAGATAAGATCTTAATGTTCAATTCCGGCTCAATCTTTTTTAAAGCATCAAGGATAGAAGCGAGGATAGCTTCATCTCCTGTGTTTTTAAAACCGTAATAACCTGACAGGAGAATATCATTTCTTTTCATGTTCAGTAACTCCCCTGGCACATATATTATAAAGTAAGGAACCCAGAAAACCTGTGAGAGAACCTATCCATACACCATGAAAGACCCGGAGCAGTGATACCAGAAGAGGTGTGTGGAGATGGGCAAAAGTATCCATAATATCAGCCTGTCCCAGGCAGGCCAGAGCAAGAAAAATCCATAGATAAGTACAATGACCTTTACTCCATAAATAGGCAGTCAAAAAAAGTGCAGGTTCACCTATAAGAAAATCCTTAAATCTTGGCCTCACTATTAACAGTCCATCGAGTAAAGAACGAATATTTCTTTCAAAATCAGATACGGGAACAACTGCAGTATTACCTGTACGGAGCAGGTAAAAAACTCCTCCGAGAACTATAATAAAAATAGCACATATCTGCCATAAATAAACAGGTTTCTCTAAAAAACTTCTGAATTTTTTGAAAAAATTCTGCAATTTATTTCCTTCAGTAAGGGAATATATATAAAAAATGATTATCAAAAATATGGGAACAGTCATAATAAATTTAACACCTTTGAACCGTTCTACTGTAAGGAAAAATTTTGTAGAAGATACAATACTCATTGTAATAATAGAGCCGATAACAGTAAGAAGTGAAACAAGCCAGACTGTTTTCAGAGCAAAAAACATATGATTTTTTACAGATGATTTACCCGGGGAAAAAAGGCCGGGGAAACCGAAAATTATGGCAAAAAGAGGGAAAATAATACCGGCCATAAGGGCACATATCTTTGACATAAAACTTCCTGCAAGAACCAGACCTCCCAGTAAAACTAAAGTACATACGGAAGCTGTAAGAAGTGAGTATTTAAAAGGCAATTGAAAAATACGGGCAAGAATTAAAATACCTGCACAGATAGCTCCAAGGCCTGAAAAAAATTTCAAGATAAGAGAAGGGCTGAAATAATTCATACCTTCAGTACCTCCGGTTTTATATCCGGAAGCTAAAATAGTTTCTTTACATAATTGCAGATAATAGATATTACTTTCCAGAGGTGTCATCTTTTCAACAGCTTTAGTCAGGGGTCTCAGATAAAGGAGTCTCATATTTCTTTCTGTCACAGCAAGGCTCCACATATCTATTATCTGATCTAATTTTAATTTGTCCTGATAGGCAGAAGACATGGAAATCACCCTTACAACCCTGCTAATATTATGCCCTGCCACAGTTATGGCTCCTTTCTGGAGATTTTCAAGATCTGCCACTTCTATAAAGCCGAAATAAAGATTCTTCTGTTCCATAATGGAAGCAGTCTGTTCAAGTAAATCAGGATACCCGAGTACTTCATTGTTCATACCTGAAAAGACAAGGGTCGTACAGCATGATGGAATGTTCTGAAATATGAAATTAAGATCTTCTTCTTTAAGAATTCTGTTTTCCATTCTTGCCACTATATAGAAACCTTTAGAGGAAAGGCTCTTAACAATATTTTCAGGAAGCCCTGTACCAAGATTTATCACATCGGAATAAGTTCCCTGTATTTCAAGAACAGAAGGAGCTGATGGCAAATTATGAAACATAACTCGATCTTTGCCAAAAAATCTTAAAAAATATTTCTGTAACTTATCCACATAAGGGGAATTATCAGGAAATAAAATATAAATATTATCAGGCAAAATATTCTTTTCTTCTGCAAGTTTTCTAAGAATCTGATTGGATGTGCCTGATAATCTGTAAGCATTCAATATATCAAAGCCAGAATAAATTGTAATTTCTCCTCTTTCCTGCAGTCTTTTCGGAGTATCCTCATAAATACCGAAGGAAGAAATACCATTTGCTCTCAGTACATCCAGAGTATCTTCCAGATTATATCCATTCTGAAGACAGAACTTCTTCCAGTCATCGTAATCCATAACAAAATTAACAGTATTCAGCTCTCTTTCTACATTTACTCTCCCATAAGCTATCCAGAGAGATACTATAGAAGCAATTATTAAAACAGGTAAAAAAACGTATAAATGGTGTTTCATTATAGTAGTGAAAAGTGAATAGTGAAAAGTGAAAGGTAATTCTTCCTTTTCACTTTTCACTTTTCACTTTTCACTTTTTCAACTCCTTTATTTTAGCACGAACTTCATCTGCATCATCTGCATCGGGATTGACCTGAAGATAAAGCTCAAATTCTTTAATGGCATTATCTTTATTTCCCATTAACAGATAGATATTGGCAAGACTGTAATGAGCCGCACTGGCAGCTTTACCTTTACTATCAAGTTCTATGACTTTATTGAAATTCTTTATAGCATCATCGTATTTTTTCTGACGGTAATAATCTATGGCCATCCTGTGATAGGCTAGAATATTATCTTTATCGAGCTTTAATATTTTCTTGTATTGAAATATAGCCATATCCCATTTCTTATTTTTTTCAAATTCTTCTGCATCATTAAAGCTCCTGGTAATAGACATTTTATCTTCATCTGAAAGGGTCTGAACTTCCGGGCCAGGTGTTTTATTTAAATTTGGGCCCGGCGTAACAGACGGAGACGGACTTATTGATGGATTTTCACCCTTTACTTTAGCTATAATATTATTTATATCTTGAATCTGTTTATCTGTAACTGCCACTTTACGTGCATTTTCCAGAGCCATTGAACCTTCTTCAATAAGACCGATCTTTATATATGCAACACCAAGATGGCTATGAAATGAAAAATCGTTCGGAGAAAGAGAAACTGCCTTTTTATAAGGGTCAATACTGTTTTTAAAATCTCCGGAAAAATAAAGGGCATTTCCAAGATTATAATAAAAAATAGCACTGTCAGGTTCAAGTTTTATAGCTTTATTAAAATTATCTATTGCTTCTTTATAATCATGTTTTTCATATAAAGAGATACCGAGGTAATTATAAAAATCGGCATTTTTTCCATTAATAGAAATAGCTTCTCTGTAGCGGTCAATAGCTTTTTCTATCTGACCGTTTTCCTGATAGGTTCTGCCGAGGTTATAATGAAAAAAAGCATCGTCAGGATAATATTTTATAGCATTTCTATAGGTTTCTATGGCATTTTGCCAGTCTTCCATTTTATAATAAATACTTCCGAGTTTATTCAAATAAACAGCATTTTTGGGTTCTTTAATTACAGCTTCTTTATAGGCAACGAGAGCTTTATCCATCTGGTTAATGAGATTTAGAGCTTCGCCGAGAGAATAATAATAGGAACCATTATCAGGATCAAGGTCAATGGCTTTTTGATATTCTGCAATAGCTTCATTATAAAGCTTTATATCTTTATAGAAATTACCGAAATGATAATGAGGTGCTCCCTCTTTTGGAGCCATTTCCATTGATTTTTTGAAGTTCCTGATGGCCATATCTTTTTCACCCATAGCCTGATGAACCTGTGCCAGACCGGTATAAAAAATGAAATTAGTTTTTTCCAGTTTAATAGCCTGCTCTACATCTTCTTTAGCTTTTTTATGATTTGATTTTTTAAGATAAGCCATACCTCTGTGATAGTAAAAATCAGCATCGTTTTTTCTAAGATTAATTGCTCTGGAGTAGGCTTCAATAGCCTTATCTGTATAATCAAGTTTATCAAATGTTCTGCCCTGATTATAATAAAAATAAGGTTTCGGGTTTTTCCCTGAATAACTTATAGCCATAGTGTATTCGTCCAGAGCTTTCTGCCATTCTTTCAGACGATAATAAATTCCTCCAAGACGATTATGAAAATCAGGATCTCCTGAATTAAGTGTAATAGCTTCTTCATAGGAAGTTTTTGCGAGTTCAAGGTCCCCTGTTTTTTCACAGGCAATTCCCAGGTTATAATGATAGGAAGCATTTACAGGATTATATTCTATTGCTTTTTTATAGGCAGAAATAGCTTCCTTAAAATTTGCAAGGCTATAATAGGCTCTGCCGAGATAATTATAAATTTCGGCATTATGAGGCTCTTTCTTCAAAGCTGACTGAAAAGATTTGACAGCTTCTTCATATTTGCCTTTTTTGTAAAAATCCATACCCTTTAAATAATCGGAAGTCTCCTTTGAGTAAGATACAGAGACACATAAAAACGAACATAATATAATTAAAATCAAAATCCTTGATGCCAGCAAGTTAAATACACCTCTCTTGTAAAATATTAAGCTGTTAGCTGAGAGCTGACAGCCTGATTAAATTCGTTATAAATGCTGACGATTCCTTTAAAAATATTGTAAAAAACCTTTTTAAATGATATAATCAATTGAGTCAGCTAAAAATTATAGTTAATTTCAGAACAATGTATAATTAATAACCTCGTAATGCGTAAAGAATGATGCGTGGTGCGCAGGGATTAAACCAGTGACGCGTTACGCGTAACGCGTCACGAAGCATGTAAATTCTAATAAATTATAAAATACACTATAAGGGGGTATATATATGGATATTGCCAGTATGATAAGAATAAGCCGTGCCGCTTCTTCTACCATGCAGGATATGCTTGATAACTCCGTTAAATCCAATACTTCCCTTCAAAAAGCACAGAGAAAAGACGATAAAGATACAGATAAAAAAACCGTTGCAACAGGTTCAACTACATCCAAAGGCGTTGGAATAAATGCCGGAGAAGTGGGCAATCAGGACGACATGTCTAATATGGGAGATATGAGAGGAAGCGGCGGTTCAAACTGGGGGGAATCCTTTTCTTCCGAAAAGGACAATGATGAAGACACACAGGAACTTAACAAGAGCCTTGATTTCTTCAAAAGAGATAAACTCTATCAGATGAAAGCCCACCACACAGAAGATGACCTGCTTGAAGAAAAAGAGGAAGAAAAGAAAAAAACTCATGATGATACAGAGGAAGAAACCTCTGAAGAAGACATAAAAGACGGTTCTTCAGAAGAAAAAGTTACAGGTAAAAAAGAAGAAAAAGATGTAAAATATAAAGATCCGGAACACAGGCTGAAAGATGCCTATAAATCGGAAGATGAAGAAAAAGAAGAGAAAAAAGAAGAAAGAGAAGATGTAGTTCTTCCTCAGATTAAGATACAATCGTCAGGACTTACTATGGATATACCTGACGAACCGTCTCCTGATATTGTAGAAACAGGAGACCATTCGTCCGACACATTCTGTGACATGCCTGCTCTTTATAAACTTGAAGATATAGAGCAGAAACAGGTTTCCGAAGAAATAAAAGCATCTCCGGAATATATGAAAGAACAGAACAACCGTCAGAGAATAGTAAACATGATAGTCCACTGTGCTTCTCCCGATATAGCCGGGCGGCTTATTGAACGTATCTATCAGCTTGGAGACAAAATACTTGATACGTGCCTTGCCTTTGATGTCAAAATAGTTGTCCTGAAATCAGGAGAGAAACTCTCCCATGTAGTGAAAAATGCTGAAAATACCGGGGATTTGAGGGCAGGTTATTCGGAGAATCTGAGAATCTGTTTTCTCGGTGAAGAATGGCTCTTTGAAAGTTTTGAGAATCTATATCGTTTCAATACACCTGTTTATCTCATGGCTCTGGCTTTTGATCACGCCACGGGAGGAGACAGTTTCGCATCACTTAAATCACCATTTGTATTGAATAATTACCATGCATGCAGACGGGGAGAAGAAGGACATCAATTTATGGAAGGTATAGCCTGTTACAGTCCTGTGGAATATTTCGCTCAAACACTGGAAACTTTCCTTCAGGAGAAAGACGAATCCTTTCGTATAGATATGGCCCAGAAGGTCTTTGAAGGTAAAATATCTACCAAAGATGATTTATATTACAGTGATTTAAGTATGTATCAATATATTGATTATCTGGTACAGAGTTAGGTAAAAAAGTAAAAAGTGAAAATAATACTAAAAAACTTCAAAACCAATACAAAAGAAAAAATCGTAGAAGAAAAACCGACTGCCATAATAGAATTTGACGGAGAAAATACCTATATAAAAACCAGGGACTGGAAGCTTAAAGAAAAACTTGAAGAAATATTTTCCGTCCCTTTTACCGTGAGAAAACCTGTAATCAAAGACGGTGTCCGTGCATTTGTTCTTGAAATGGTAAAACCCGGAACAAAAGATCATTTTAAAGAAATAGCCTATTTACTCAGAAAAATTAACTTTTATGTAAATCTTATCGAATAGAAATATTTCAAAGTCTTTAATTTCTGGCATTTTCCAATAATCTTATCGATTGGAACAGGCCAGTAAATTTTATATAAATCTTATCTAAGGGGTTGTAAAAAAATCATGAGCAAATTTCTTGAAATAATAAAGACAAAACCTTTTTCTCTTATAATGAGCCTTCCGAAAAATGATAAAGATCTTGCAAAAGCAGCAGAAGAAGCAGGGGCTGATGTAATAAAAATACATATAAATGTGGAGCACAGGGCAAGCGGAACATATTTCGGCCCTTTTGAAGAAGAAAAAAAGGCTATTAAATCCATTGTAGATACAGTGAAAATACCTGCCGGTATAGTGCCGGGGGCAGGTAAAGTGGCCACAAAAGAAGAAATGATGGAACTTTGTGAAATGGGTATAGACTTTTTTGATACCTATATAGAAAATATACCTGCCTATATGTTAGAACTTCCCCGGGAAATGGCAAGAATGTACGCACCTAGTTACAATTTCGATCTAAAACTTCTTCCCTATCTGAAAAACTGGGGAGCAGACATAGTTGAAGCTTCTGTTATGGCACCTGAAAATTACGGGAGGGAACTCAGATTGAGTGATCTTCTTCTCTATCAATGGATCTGCGAACAGGCAAAAATCCCTGTAGTAATTCCCACCCAGCTTGCCATAAAACCGGAAGAGATCAAATATCTCAAAGAGGCAGGAGTAAAGTGTATTATGATTGGTGCCATAGTTACCGGTAAAGAGGCAAACACGATCTATGAAGCCGTAAAGAGATTCAGGGAAGCCATAGATAATCTGGTGTGAAAATCGTGACGCGTGACGCGTGCGTGACGCATGACGCGTCGCATAAACCTTATGACTTTTTCTCTTTCCAGACAGGAGACATTATTTTTTCTTTTTTCACTTCTAAAAATATCTTCTGTTTCCCTCTGGTCTGAATATAATATACTTTCCTTTCTTCGTCATATCTCCATATGCCTTTTATGGTAACAGGAACATCTAAAGCACTCTCATTATCCGTATCATCATACCACTGTCCGGAGTCACCATCAAAATGTAATCTATTCTTATCTATAATCATAATTAAATTCCTTTCCTGATTTTTTTTTCTATGATTATAGCATAAAATGTCTCAACTAAATCCTGTCAATTCCAAAAATCCCAGAAATCCCTGTTTGTAAGATATTAAACTGAAATAGAGGCAAGAGCCTGTTATAATGCCTTCCATTATGAAAGACACATTTCACATTCAATGGCATATTACAAATCTCTGCAACCTGAGATGTATCCACTGCTATCACAATGATTTTTCTAACAATCAGGACAGAACCTTTGAAGATTTAAAAAAAATATTCATAAATATATGTGATTTTCTGAAAAAATCGGATAAAGATCTGGTAGTGGATATAACAGGAGGAGAACCATTTATCTATAAAGAATGGAAAGAACTTTTCAGTTATCTTTATAAAAGTCCCTGTGTAAAAGAACTGGGGATTATCACAAACGGCTTCTTTATAAATGAAAAAATTCTAGACTTTCTCGAAGATTTTCGTGAGACAAAATTAAAAATTTCTGCGGAAGCTTTTGAGAAAGAACCTTTCGAAAAATTCCGGGGGAAAGGAAATTTCGAAAAATTCATTAAAACAATGAATTTGTTGAAAGAAAGAAATTTTGAAAAAACTCTTATGTTTACCCTTATGGAGCAGAATGTTTCAGAAATAGATAAACTGTTTCATTTTATAGAAGAATATAAGATAAACCATTTTATTGTGGAAAGATTTATTCCCTGGGGCGAGGGCAGGAAAATAACCGAACAGGTAGTATCTTTAGAACACTGGATAAAAACAATAAAAATTTTATTGAATAAAACAGGCAATGAGGAGGAGCTCTATCCTCTTATACCATATAAAGGTTTCAGAGTTACAAAAGAGAATGGAGCATTTGAACTATATGGTTCTCCATGCATAGTGGGAACAGACGGTATTGCAGTCATGCCTGACGGAAGTGTTTTTCCATGCAGGAGATTTCCACTTAAAATCGGGAACTTGCTCGAAGAATCTCTTTATGATATATGGAACAGCTCTTATGTATTAAAAAGACTGAAAGATAAAAAAAATTTAAAGGGTAAATGCCATGAATGTAAAATAGAGGATTGTAACGGCTGCAGGGCACTTGCTTTTTCCATGAACGGAGATTATCTGGCAGAGGATTCTTTATGTGTTCTCGGTGAGAGTTAATAGTCCCGTGACGCGTAACGCGTTACGCGTCACGAAATGAATATAAATTATAGAAAGAGGTAAATAAAATGGATGTAAACAAAAATACGGTAAACAAGGAATCTGAAAGGCTTTTTAAAGGTTATATGATAGGTCACAAGGTCTTCAATGATATATACTCTATAGTACACTCCTATACGGATTCGTCACCCATAGAAGACCTGGAAACAAAAGAAGAACTTGAACAGAAAAGAACAAAAGCAGAAATTATCAAATTAATCCCTCTTTTTAGCGTATTTGATATACAGCAGATAGAAAAGCTGGATCAGAAAATAAAATTAAAGAAATTTAAAAGCGGAAAAGTCCTCTTTAAAGAAGGAGACAGAGCGGAAGAACTTTATATAATAAAATCCGGCAGAGTAACACTTTATAAAGAGATTCAGATGGACAAAAAAGAAAAGATAGAGATTGCCAATCTCGGCAAAGGAGATCTATTCGGAGAAACAGGTATTGTTCTGGATACGGAAAGAACCCTTTCTGCCATAGTATCCTCAGACAGTGTAGAATTATATATGATTTCAAAAGAAAATTTCCTGCATATGATGGAACAGCATGCCGAACTGAGTTTCAATCTTGCAAAAATACAGACAAAAAGACTTATGGCAAGAGGAGATATACTGGTTGATTACATCTGTAATTATATAGAAGTTAAATAGAGTGATATTAAAGGAAAACATTATGAAAAAACTATCAGGAATAATTTTAATTCTGTCCATTATGTTTGTATTCAGCAACGGATGGGCAAAATCCGGCCCTCCCATACCGGTTCCCGGACTATCAATCTCAGAAGCTGTTAAGATAGCACAGGAATATTTTTATAAAAAGGAAACACGAGTAATAGACGGTGAACATTTTAAAGTTAAGGACTATATTCTTATTTCAGCTCAATATACGAATTATTTCAATGAAAAATACGAAAAAGAATGGGCCTGGAAAATAGAATTTGTTCACCCTGTACAGAATGATCATTCTGTAACATACAAGGTCAGAAATAATAAAGAGATTATTTTTCTTTATGCAACAGAGTGAAAAGCGGAATCATCAATCCACAAAAAGTTCCTTCAGTATGCCCCCTGAGGAGGCATACTGATTATATATTATTATCTCGCATTATCAATAAGAAACTGTGCAAATATGGGGCCAACCGTCTGATCTCCCAGTTCATTGGGATGAGAATTGACCTCGCCTGTATAACGATAACCGGCTTTCAGTACATTATTACTGTCAGCAAAATAATCAAAAAGATCAAAACATACTATATTACTATGGCCGCTCAGATATTCAGAACTCTTTAACCAGTTTGCAAACTGTCTTGCTCTGCCTGCAGTTGTAGAAGCTGTCTCGTCAGGATGAGAAGGAGGAGGAGTTATGACAACAAAAACCTTTTCAGGATGAGCGTCAAAGTAATTTCTCATCTGAAGATAGTAATTTTTGTAATTATTTAAGGTATCATCATCAACAAGGGCCTGTGAAGCAGTAAAACAGGATTTAAAAGCTATCATATTATAAGTCATTATTTGATTTCTCGCAGAAACTGCATCTGCCCCGGAAGAAGTAAAGAGATAGCTGAGACCGTCAGGATCCGTATTATCGCCCGGTATGGCATAATTGGTGCCGGTAAAATTGCCTGAACTATCTCTAAGACCGTCACCATTATAACCGTGATCCCAGAATTGATAACCGGTTCCATGGGAAGAGTTGTATGTATTTATAGTTCCTCTCACATTTCCTCTTTCAATCAGATCATTTCCTACTGAATGATGGAGGAAAAAGATTTTATTTCCGCCTGTGCCGGGAGTCGGAGTTGAAGTCGGGCCCACCAGAGGTATGGTGGCGACAAAAAAGGAAAAAGACGGTACATTTGCTGATATGGTTTCACCTGTAAGGGTTCCGCCTATGTTATTCCAGGTAATTCCGTCACTTGAATGAAAGACTGTTACATCTTCAGGTAAAATAGAGGGAGTCAATGTTACAGGTAATGTAACATAGGCAGGGAGAGCCACATTATAAGCGGTTACATCGGAAAGAGAAAAACTGTAGACACTGCTTGCAGTCTGAACCCCCAGTGGTAAGCTCGGAGTTATACCGGTAACAGAAGCGGTACAGGTAACCTGTCTTGTAACAGAACCGGTCTGAAATGTGACAGATGCCTGTCCTGTACTAACTGTAGTCTCTCTGTCAGGCAATACAACTCCTGTCTGTCCCGAAGTGGGAGTGGCAGTGGCAGAGGGCAGTGGAGTCGCAGTCGGTATTATTACGGTAGTGCTGCTACTGCCTCCACAGCCTGCCAGAAATGAAATAATAACCCCCAAAAGTAATAGATAGAGATACGTTTTGTTTGACATTTAATAACCTCCTCCTATATATTTAGCTTTCTGCTATTAGCTGGCTTATATATTATAACATAAAAACTATTCTTCATTATTATAGTTGGTGATAAAAATTTTCCATCTAAAAATTAACAAAATTTTTACATAAAAAAATTATTTATCTGTATTTTTCCTGATATAATAGAAAATTAAGATGAATATATAAGGGTTCTATTATTTCAATCTGACTGGAGAAAAATTATGAAAATAGATAATATAAATCAGAGGCTTCAGGTAAATACAGGGAAAAAAAATAAAGACGTGCCAGAAGAAAAAGACACTTTCAGCAAAGGCATAAAAGATGATTTAAATATTTACAGTCCGCCACAGACAAAATCTCTCAATATAATCTATACAAATGATATACATGGAGCAATACTTCCGGCAAAATTCGATAAGAAGCTCGGCACTCATACAGGAGGAATGGCCTGCATGGGAACAGTCATAAAAGAACTTAAATCGGAAACAGAAGGGGAAAACCTTCTTCTCGACGGAGGAGACTGGGCGCTTGGTTCCTGCGAATCCAAAATAACCAGAGGAAAAACTATGATAGATGTAATGAATCACCTCGGTTATGACGGTGCAGAAATAGGAAATCATGAATTTGACTGGGGCCAGGAGCCTCTCGGAGAAATGATTTCCAGAGCTGATTTTCCCGTAGTGGGGGCAAATATAATAAAAGATGACGGTTCTATCATAGGAGGAGCAAAACCGTATTTCATAAAAGAAGTAAACGGGATTAAAATAGGCGTACTCGGCCTTATAAGTCCTGAAACACCGGAGACTGTAGACCCGAAGAACATTAAAGGAATAACGTTTAAAAATCCGAAAGAAACTGCAAAAGAATATCTCCCTGAAATGAAAAAAGATGGAGCGGAACTAATAATCGTCCTTTCCCATGAAGGTATAGAAGCTGAAGAAGAGCTGGCAAAAGATGTACAGGGCATAGATGTAATTGTTGGAGGCCACAGTCATACATCTATTGAACAGGGGAAACAGGTAAACAATACTATTATAGTACAGGCAGGTTCAAACGGTGTAAAGGTAGGAAATCTCCATCTGGATATAGATCGTGTAAGCAAAAAAGTCCTGTCTTTTCAGAACTCTCTCATTACTGTAAATAACAGCCAGGTAAAACCTGATAAAGATATAGAAGCAATCATAAACCCTGTCATAGAAGAAACAAAAAGAACTATGTCTTCAGAAGTAGGAAAAACAGAGGTAGAACTCAGCCATAACAGGGAAAATATTATAGAATCTGTTATGGGAAATGTGCTTACGGACTCTATGAGGGCATCTACAGGCAGTGATATTGCAGTGGAAAATTCCGGAGGCATAAGAAGCCAAATAGGAAAAGGTGATATAACCCTTAAGGATCTCTATAATGTACTTCCTTTCGATACATACCTTGTTACGATAGATATGAAGGGAAAAGATATAAAAGAACTGCTGGAAATAAGTGCAGGAACTAAAGATAACCTTCATGTTTCAGGTCTTACTATGGATATAGACCTTTCGAAACCTCAGAGCAGCAGAGTTTTCGGCATAAATATAGACGGGAAACCACTGGAAATGGAAAAGAATTACCGCGTTACTACAGAAGATTTTCTTGCCATAGGAGCCACGGAATATACGCCTGCTTTTTCTAAAGGGAAAAATCTGGTCTATGGAGAAATGGCAGTAGATGCGCTGAAATCATATGTACAGAAACACTCTCCCATGACATCTGAACTGGCTAAAATAGAAGGAAGAATTAATTTTATTAATAAATAAAGGGCAATATTATGAAAATAGGAGAAAATTTCGTTTCCCGGATATACAGAAAAAATAAAACTGTTAATAGTACTTCTTTAAACTCAATAAAAGATGAGGTAACTTTATCTTCATCTACTCCTGAGCCGGAATATATATCTTTCAAAAAATCATATAGAGAAAGAGGTTATAAGTCTGATACGGGAAATCTACCGGGTTTTCCCATATTACAGGAAGAGAAAAAACTTCCGGGAAAAGAAGAAATAGAAAAACTCTGCAATGATATAAAAAATACAGAGAAAAAAGAAGAAATTTTAAACATTGCTGAAAAACTCGCAGAAGCAAATAAAGACTCTTATGATCCTGTATTACTTGAAAAATCACAGAAATTTCTCTCCTATCTTCGGCCTTTATTCGATTCTCATATACCGGCAGATAAAATTTTTTCTAAAAAAGACTCTTCTTTTCTGGAACATGGCAAGGGAGACCCTGTATCATTCTTTACAGAAAGGTTCCCTGTCCTTTCTGACTGTTTCAATAAGCTCTTCCCTGAAGAGATGAAATACAGAGAATTTATCCACGGTGCCCGTGAACTTACAACAGGAAATCAGGTAAGAGATGCCATGAGAACTCTTGACAGGGAAATTAAAACGGAAAAGCTTCCGGAAGTGCCGGGAATAAGGATAAAAGCAGTGCTACGTATGGTAATGACCCTTTTCTACGCCGGTACAATTCCTGCAATAGAGATAGATAAAGGTAATAAAGAAATAAAAAAGACTTTTAAAGAGGGAGGCTTCGATCTGTCAGGTATTTCTTCCAAATTCATCGACAGCAAAAAAGAAATATCAAATATAATTTTAGAAAATACTATGAAGAAATTAAATTTTACTCCTCAGGAAATATCTCTTGCCCTTAAACTTACGGAAGAAATTCCTCTTACCGGAAATAATAGTACAATTTTTGATGCCCTTTTAAAAGAAAAAAGCTATATGGATTATAAAGGAAGAGATGAAGAAATATCCGGGGAAGTAGAAAAGAGAGCAAAAGAACTTGGTATAACTCCTTCATTATTAATCAAGACAGGTTATATATTTCATGGAGCCTTTAAAAGGTTAGAGCCCTATGAACTGAGAGATATGAAGTTTTCAGAAGGCACATGGCAGCCTTCTCTGGACTTTGAACATGTGGGGATGAAAAAATTCAATTCCCTGAAAAATACCCTTACGGAACCGAAAAATGAAGAAGAAAAACTCTTCAAAAGCTTTATAGATGCATCAAATGAACTGGATAAAATTGCCGGTGCCTTTGAAGACAGGGAAATAGAAGTAAAAAAATCTCAGTTAAGACCTCTTTTCATCAATGGTAAACTGAACGGTGACGGCATTATGCTTGTCCATGCCACAAAGGGCTTTCCGAAAGACGGCATCCTCTATCCTAACAGCCATTACGGAGATGATCATCCCATTCAGAGAAATCCCAGAGGAATTGTTGAATTTTCCTGGAACGGAGTCATAGATCAGTGGAACAATGCTCCTTCCATCGTTCTTACACCTCTTAACATGGCTCCTAAAGAAAATATATGCAATCTGTGGTATACCGCTACATCCCATATGGGGCCTTATACCATACCGGAAGGGTCTGTTATACTTGTAAGAGAAGGAACGGAAGTTTCAGAAAAAGACAGGAAAAAGCTTATGGAAAAAGGCATAGAAATAAAGACTTTTCCTGAAAATGAAACATCGGAAGACGCAGTGGAAGGAGCCATGATAGAAAAAGGCTATTCGCCGCTCCTCATGGGAACAGACATCTGCGGAGGTATAGGAACTGAAACGACCTGGTTTGATGAAGCGTCAGGCATAGATTATTTTACTTCAGATTATAAAGATGAAATGACAAAAAAATCAGAAGAACTTGCAAAAGAAGCCGGCATATCTTCTGCAAAAGGAACTGACAGTTATCCTCTCGGATATATTACTCTCGAGATGGAAGGATATAAAAAAGATATTGAAGCTTACGGACATATAAAAAAGAGTTATGAAAAATCCGATGAATTTAAAAAGAAAATAGATGAATTTTCAAAAAATCTGAAAGTTACGGAAAATTCTTTAAGTGACTCACAGAAAAAGGGTGATTCATGGAAAAATATCAATTCTTATGCCAGAGCATATCTTGACATCATGACCCTTGATTATGAACTGTGTAAAAACTGCGGAGACAGATTTTATGAAGGCCTTGAAAAAGAAATGAATGAAAGAAGTGCCGGCATGAGTAACAGAGATGAGAAGCACAGTTTTGTCTCATATTATGTAAAATTTATAAACTGGAAATTTAATACTAATTTAAGTCCCAATGATATAAAAGGGCCGGACGATCAGAAGAAATTACTTCAGAAAGTGACGGATAGATATTTTTCTTCAAGGGAATGAATAACAAATAAATCCGGTCATAAATGAGCTGCTCAAAGTCAGTTTTACTGTAATAGACTGAAAATAACCCTGGCAAATTTATATTAGAACGGTTATTATCCTCGCGTAACGCGTAACGATATAGACTGTAAATATGATGAGATCATTTCTTGACAACCTCTGAGATTGAACAAATCATATCGATCGCCCTGTCAATTTCATGCTCTTCAGTCATTTTACCCGTAGACAATCTTAATGTTCCCAGTGACCACTCACGAGGAATATTCATTGCTTCGAGAACATAAGAAATCTTTCCTGTATGACATGCGGCACCTGCCGAAACTGCCAGTTTATCATTCAGGTTCTGAATAAGATCTGATGAATTTATGCCTTTAAAACTCAGGCTCAATGTATTGGGAAGTCTTTTTTCTGGATGTCCGTTAAGTTTTATATTCTTTATTCTTTGCTCCAATCCCTTATGAAGTCTGTCTCTCATGTTCTTCATATGTTCGCTGTTTTTCCTGAGATCTCTTCCGGCAATTTCACAGGCTTTACCCAGGCCGACTATTTCAAGGACATTTTCCGTCCCCGCCCTTCTCCCTCCTTCATGGCCTGCACCGTGCATAAATTTTTCAGGCTTGATACCACTTTTTATATAAAGAACTCCCACTCCTTTAGGAGCATATAATTTATGTCCTGCAATAGATAAAAGATCTATACCGAGCTCTTTTACATCGACAGAGATCTTACCTGCAGACTGGGCGGCATCTGTATGAAAAACAATCCCTTTCTTTTTTGTAATGGCAGAAATTTCTTCAATCGGCTGAACTGTGCCTACTTCATTATTGGCATGCATAACAGTAACAAGAATTGTTTTATCTGTTACAGCACGTTCAAGTTCAGAAGGATTTACGAGACCGTATTTGTCAACAGGCAGATAAGTAACAGAAAAACCATGTTTTTCAAGAAATCTGCATACTTCAAGAACTGCAGGATGTTCTATTACTGTAGTAATAATATGGTTTCCTTTATGTCTGTGAGCAAAAGCAATGCCTTTTATGGCATAATTATTGGATTCAGTTCCGCCGCTCGTAAAGACAATCTCAGAAGGACTGCAGTTAAGTAAAGACGCAACCTGACATCTTGCCTGTTCCACTGCCTCCCTGGTCTTAAGTCCATAGAGATGGGAACTGGAAGGGTTGCCGAAATATTCTTCCACATATGGTTTAATGGCAGAAACAACCTCACTGTCATGAGGTGTTGTAGCATTATAATCTAAATATATGAGAGTTTCCATTTGTAATATCTCCAGTCTGTCGAATCATAACTCGTGACGCGTAACGCGTGACGGGTGGTTAGTGATCCGTGATACGTGATAATCGTGACGCGTGACGCGTAATGCATGATGCGTAATGCGTAATGCGTATTTAATCCCGTGGCGTTTAATTAAGCACTCCTACTTACTTTTCACTTCTCACTCTTCACTTCTCACTCTTCACTTTTCACTCTTCACTTTTCACTACTCACTTCTCACTCTTCACTTTTCACTTTTCACTTTTCACTTCTTAATCACATCTTTCACTATATCTCCCGGATTTAAAATCTCAATAAGCTGCCAGTGGTTTTCCGTCTGTCTCATTTTCAATTTTACAGTAACATTTTTTTCACCGTCATCTATATTGAGTGCCACAACAGCAATCTTTCCTTCCTTTTCCAGGCATGTTATAGATGAATTCATAAGGAGCTTCTTCTTTAGATCTCCACTTCTTTCATTTTCTCTGTCAGACGATTCTACAAATTGCTGTAAACTTTCTTTAAATTTTTCTTTAATTTTCGGCTTTAAAGCCTCTCCAAGGCCTTTATTCAGAATTTTTCCAAAAATCCCACCAGAACCGGATTCTTCAAGCTTCTCCGTAAAAAATTCAGATATGTCATCTATAAGACTTTCACTGAGAGAGTCAATATCGACATATGTCTGAAATTTCTCCCAGTCATGACTTTTTATACTCCTTAAAATCATTATGACAGAATACTGCGGCGTAGAGGTATAATGCCAGAAATAAATAAGACCTCCTACTGCTGCCAGAGCAACAACCAGACCAATTATTAAAAGAATCTTTTTCAAAATAATCCCTCCTGGAAGATCAATTTTTTATAATTATATCATGTTCACAGTTTTTAGAGTAGTTACAAATCCATGTTATAATTATAGATTTTTATGAAAGTAATTATTATAGTTAGTTTTCATAAAAATTCATAATTAATAAGTGAGTAGTAAAAAGGGAAAAAAGATGATGAAAAGAATTATTATTAAATTGATTTAAATAACAGGGGTGACTTCCGTCAAATAAGATGAAAAACATAAAAAACAGAACAGGCCTGCAGAGCTGTAAACACAACAATCTTTTACTTGAAGAAGAAATAAATTTTTCAATAAAACATGGTTTTAACGTATTTGAAATACTTTTCGATGGTTTCTGGTCATGGGATATTAAAAGAGATTTAAGAGAACATATAAAAGAAACATCTCAAAAACATAATCTTTTTTTACAGGTTCATGCCCCTATAGAAAGGATAGAACCATGGGAAGACATTTTAAGAGAAACTCTTGTTTTTACCATAGAAACAGGAAGTAATCTTCTTACAATTCACCCTCGGAAGAAAGATATGAATTTATATAAAGACATATTCTCTCTGGCAAAAGAAAAAGGCATATTTATAGGCCTGGAAAATTACAAAGAAAGTGAAACATTTCACTCTCCATCCGATATAATCAATATATTAAGCCATTTTTCCGATTATTCAAATACGGGACTGACCTTTGATGCAGGCCATGCAAATATATACGGTAATCCTGTAAATTATCTGAAATCTCTGCCTGATTGTATAAAAATATTAAATGTTCATCTTCATGATAACCTCGGAGAAAAAGATAATCATATGACAATGGGAGAAGGAAATATAAATTTCCATGGTGTGCTCCAGTGTCTGGAAGAAAAAAATTATACCGGAAATTTCATAATAGAACACTGGCATAATAATCTCATATCTGCAGAATATCTATATTCACTGTGACTTTCTCCATATTCATTATCACTTAATTGCTATTACAATTTTTTACAAATTTCTACAAAATTTCACATAAAAGAAATAATTATGTAATAGTTTCATATTAAAATTAAGAAAGAAATAAAAACAGATGATTTTTCGGAGGTGTTTTAATGAAATCTATAAAAAAACCGTATAAAAAAAATATATTCGTATCCAAAAAAGATAAACCAATAAGAGAAACAGATTCTTTTGAAAATTTTTCTTGGAAAGGCAATATATTATTAATGGATGATGATGAAATGATAAGAGTAATTGCGAGTGAATGTCTTGCAGAACTCGGATATGATGTTTCATTATCAACGAACGGAGCGGAAGCAATAGCTTTATATAAGAAAGCAATAGAAATAAATAAACCTTTCGATTTAATCATACTCGACCTCTGTATTCCCAACGGCATAGGAGGAGAAGAAACCCTGAATAGAATAAGAGAAATAAATCCGTCTGTAAAAGCTATTCTTTCGAGCGGTTCTTACTATGATCCTGTAATGGTGGATTATAAGAAATATGGCTTTACGGCTGTTGTCCCCAAACCTTATACGGTACATCAATTAAGCAAAAATATATATAAAGTGTTAAGGGGATTAATTTAAATAAAAACGTAATTTTAATTCAGAGCATCTGTGGCTTTTTTCTTTAAAAGCACAATGTCATCAACACATGCCATGCCTTCATGACACTTTAATGCTCTGTCACAGTTATTAATACAACCCTGATAATCTCCTTTGGCATAAAGGAATTTGGCCATGCCATACCATGTTCTGTTATTTTCAGGTGCAAGTTCTACGGCTCTGTCATAACATGACATTGCACTTTCATTATCACCTTTACCGGAATATTCATCACCTTTATCGAGCCAGAATTTATAAGAACTGGAAGAAGATCCCTCAGGGCTTCCTGATAAACTGTCCTGTGCTTTCTGTTTTAAATTTAAAATACCATCTATATTGTTCATGCCTTCATGACAATCAAGAGCCCTGTTACAGCAGTCAAGACAAGCCTGATAATCTCCCATCTTATACAGGGTACCGGCTTTGTTATACCATGTTCTGTTATTGCCGGGAGCAAGTTCTATGGCTTTATCATAACATCTTACCGCTTCGCCGTAATCTCCCCTGGCTGAATAATCCTTCCCTTTATCGAGCCAGTCCTCATAAGAGTCAGATGAAGAAGAATCTGCAGATGGCATATTGCTATCTATAGAGGTTACATACCATTTATATGAACCTGCCACATCTGCCGAGAGGACGAGAGGATTTTCACCATCATCAAGTACAGTAAGCTTATCTCCTCTGTCATTATAAGCCAGTAAAGCTTTAAGAGATTTCTTTTGCCTGTTATATGTGAGGGAATAATTACTTTTCTCCCTGAGATATAATTTTTGATTACTGTCTCCCCTGCCTGAAACATCTATATTAAAGACGGTCTTTCCCGAATCTTTAAGTTCTCTGTAAACCTTTCTTGACATCCAGGGAGACGTGTCTTTCGTATATTTATATTCGCCGTTATGCCACCACGAATTATAATTTCTGGAACCGGCCATATCTGTCATAACCCGGTCCCCTGTCTGGACCTTTCCCGAAGGATAATTTTCCCACCATGTGTATTGAAGTGAAGAGGAATTAACGTCATTTACCTTTACGATACATTCATAACTGGAAGATATTTCATTCCCCGGCTCATGACAGGATAGTTTTATAGTTAAAGATTTTTTTAAAGGTATTTTCATTTCAGACTCTTTTACAGGAGAAGGTTTTTTGACTTCCGGAGGGTCATCAAGAGATGCATGGTGGTCTTTTCCTGAAGGCACCTGAGTCGGTTCGGGAGTTGGTGATGAGTCTTTACTGCTGAATATAGAACCGCGAAAAAAAGCAAAGAGTAAAAATAATACAATTACAGAGATAGAGGCAAACATAAGTATTTTCTTATTCCCGTCAGCCGGTACATCCGGTGTATAAGGAGGAGGAGCGCTATAAGTCTGTTCCTGTTGTATATGATATGGCGGAGGAGGTTGCTGTTGTATATTAACACACTGAGTCGGGGTATAAGAAGAAGGAGTATTATCAGGAGGTTGTTGTGAATGAGGAATATTCACACCCTGAGAGGGACTATAAGAAGGCCCCCCTCCGTATCCCGGCGGAATCTGCGGAGATGCCACAACGGTTTTTGAGATTTCTTCATCGTCAATTCTGGTACCGCAACCTTTACAGAATTTAGCACTATCCTTATTTTCATATCCGCAATTATCACAGAATAAAGACATTTATATAAACCTCCCTCTTTGGGGCAATGGCATTAATATAAGAAAATGACGTTTTATTTTCCCTCCTTGAGGGAGGGACTAAGGGAGGGTGTCTTTCAAAGGCATATTATAAATATATAAGATAATAAGTATAGCCATAAAAACACCCTCTCCTTAATCCTCTTCCTCAAGGGAGAGGAAACAAGAAATAAATTCCTTACATAGGAATATAATGAATCCTTAACTTAATGACAGTGCCCTATTTGGGGTGTCAGGTGATGGGTTCCGGGTTTTAATCTTCTTAACCCAACACCCATCACCTGACACCCAATTTTAATTGATGCCGAATTTACTGATCTCAGTACTTATTTCTTTTCCCTGAGTGCTCTCCATACGTCTTCAGATCTTATGGGCATATGGGTAAGCTGAATCCCCAGGGCATTCTTAAGGGCATTTCCCACGGCAGGAGCAACACTTATCATGGGGTGTTCTCCCACTCCTCTCGCGCCGAAGGGACCATCTAACTGCGGAGTCTCCACAGGTATGACAATTATTTCTTCAGGCATATCTCTCACAGTAGGTATTTTATTGTCTGTAAAGGAATTATTTAAGAGTTTTCCTTTTTTATCGTAAATATAACCTTCACATATGGCAGTTCCAAGGCCCTGAAGCATACCTCCTATACACTGGCCTCTTACTGCCTTTTCATTTATAACCTTACCTACATCGAAAGAAGAGGCAATCTTTATAATATCAAATTCTCCTGTTTCTTTATCTATTTCCAGAACAACACCGTGAGCGCCGTAAGTCCAGTCAAGAGCAGGATTCCCCTGGCCTGTTTCTTTATCTAAATTGGTAAGTCCCTGGGCCACATAACGTCCTACTCCTACTATGGGCCCTCCTATACCTTTTCCGTCGGGATAGGCATAACCTACGGACATCTGCTCATATGTCACAAATTCATTCTCCCTGTGGACAACATAAACCTTACCGTCTTTATGGCGGAGATCATATTTGCTTGCCCTCAATACCTGGGAAGCCACATCGTACATTTTATCTACCATATCCCTTGCTGCAAGTATTGCGGCATTACCGCTCAGAAAAAGACCTTTTGACGCCACTGTCTGCCAGTCATAGGGATCTCTGTCCGTATCACATTCAAAGGCAATTTTCACCTTTTCAATGGGAAGGGATAATTCTTCCGCAATCATCTGGGCTATGGACGTATAGGTTCCTGCACCGTAATCCACGAGAGAAAGATTTGCTATGACACTTCCGTCTTCATTCATCTTAAGAATTACTACTGTTCCCGTATAGGGAGGCATGGCAGGAGCTTTATGGAGAGCACAGACTGCTTTACCGATGATTTTACCTGTTTTCTTTTCCCTTTCAAGTTCTTCTGTTGTTTTCGTGCCGTAATTTATGGCTTTGGCCGCCTCTTCTATACATTTTTTCACATCTCCCGTATGATCTGTTATCACTTCACCCGTAAGGGTTACAGAGCCGGGTTTTAATACATTAATTTTTCGAAATTCCACAGGATCTATGCCTATTGTATCTGCCACATAGTCCATGTGTCTTTCAAGACCCCAGAAAAACTCTACATGACCGAACCCCCTGTAGGCAGTGCCGAAGACTTTATTTGTATAAACCGTAAAAGCATCAAGCCAGGCATTGGGAATCTCGTATGGCCCCCCTCCCGAATAACCTGATGCTCTGGTGACATTCACCGCATAATCAGCATAGGCTCCCGCATCCCAGAACATTTCCATTTTCTGGGCCACAATCTTACCTGATTTTTTTACACCTGTTTTAATCTTATAGGTCAGACCGCTTCTGCATGGCAATAGATTAAATTCCTCTTCTCTTGAAGCCTGAAGCTTTACAGGTCTTCCCCCTGCTTCCCTGGAGAGACATGCACAGAGAGGTTCTAAATGAATGCCTGCTTTCCCTCCGAATCCGCCGCCAACGTAAGGGACTATGACTCTTACATTGTTATGAGGTAGAGCGAAGGAATAACAGAAGAGATTTCTCACGGTAAAAGGCGACTGGGCACTGGTCCATATAGTTACTTTATCCCCCTTTTCCCATTTCGCAACAGATACATGTGTTTCCATAGGAACATGCTGGACAGAAGGATTCGTATATTCCCTTTCCACTATAAAATCTGCTTCTTTAAATCCTTTATCAATATCTCCTTTTCTTATCTTCTGATTGTGGACAATATTGGTTCCGGGCTTCGGAGAGAAAACCGCTTCTATATATTTATATTTACCCAGTTCGGGATGTACAAGAGGACTGTCTTCCCGGAGGGCTCTTTTTACATCAAGAACCGGTTCTATTTCTTCATATTCCACTTCTATCAAATCTATGGCTTCTCTTGCAATATCTTCCGTGTCCGCCGCAACTGCCGCAACGCCTTCTCCCTGATATCTTACTGTACCTCTTGCAAGTATGTATTTATCTACGATGTAAAGACCTACTCTGTAGTCAAGATCTTCACCTGTAAGTACCGCTCTTACGCCGGGCAAAGCTTTAGCTTTGGAAGTATCTATTTTTTTTATCTTTGCCGATGCATGGGGACTGGATTTGACTTTTGCAAATAACATACCCTGGATAAACATATCGGAAACAAAGAGTGCTTCACCTGTTAATTTTTCAAAAGAGTCAATTCTGTCAGGCCCTTTGCCTATATATTTATATTCCTGTGCAATCATTCTTATTCCACTCCTTTCCCTTCAGAAACTTCCATAATGGCTTCCACAATCTGTTTATAGCCGGTACATCTGCAGAAATTACCTTCAATTGCTTCTTTAACATCTTCTTCTGTAGGATGGGGGTTTCTGTCCAGAAGTGCCCTGGCAGACATTATCATACCGGGTGTGCAGAAACCGCACTGAACTGCATGATGATGATGAAAGGCTTCCTGAAGCGGAGAAAGTTTGCCGTCAGTTCCTTCGCCTTCAATGGTTCTTATGACTGATCCGTCACATTCCGCGGCAAGGACAAGGCAGGCATTTACGGTTCTTCCGTCAAGAATAACGGTGCATGCACCGCATTCTCCCGCTCCGCATCCTTCTTTTGTGCCTGTAAGAAAAAGGTCTTGTCTCAAAAATTCCAGGAGTGTTCTGTGTTCCGGAACATCTTTTGTATAACATGTATCATTTACTTTAACTTTTATGGTTTTCATCTGGACGTACCTCCGAGTTCTTCATAAATCCTTTTCACATAAACTTCTACCATATGTTTTCTGTATTCTCCGCTTCCTCTGAGATCATCTATAGGTTTTATGGCTTTAATTACGTGATCTATTATTTCAGACAGGGGTGTACTGACAGGAATTTCATCTAAAAGTACAGGCGTCGGTGCACATGAGCCTATGGCAATTCTGAATACATCTCCTATCTTCCCCATGGCGACACCGGCAATAGTCAGATCATGTCCCTTTACCCTTTTGGATTTTTTATATAAACCTTTCATAGAAATATATTCTTCGGGCACTATAATGGATTTTACAAAATCTCCCGTATTAAGGGCAGTCTTTCTGACACCTTTATAGAAATTTTTCAATGGAATCAGATCTTCACCGGCAATACTTACGACTTTCAATCGTCCGTCAAGTATCAGCAGGGCAGGTGCCATATCGGCAGCAGGTGACCCGTAACATATATTGCCTGTCACAGTGGCTCTGTTTCTTATCTGATATGATGCAAGTTCTTTCGCTGCATCAGAAAGGAGCGGATATTTTTCTTTTATGACGTTACTTTCAATAATTTCGTTACATGTAACGGCAGCACCTATAACAAGGCCTGTTCCCGGTATAAATGTTATCTCTTTAACACCGGGCATTTTTTTTACGTCCACAACATATTCAGGTCTCTGCAGATCACTTCTTATGTCTACAAAAACATTGGTTCCACCTGCAAGAAGTTTCGCTTTTTCTCCGTAAGCAGCAAGAAGTTTAAGTAATTCTTCTTCAGAGGTGGGAGCAAGGTATTTAAATTGTCTCAACATGTCATATGCCTCCCGATAAAAATTCTTATAACTCAGGATATTTCACTATTTAAGACAATAAATCCTTCTTTATTAAAGGTAAAATTATTTGGGTGATGAGTGTAATAAGTGAGGAGTGATTGGCGAGGAATGAGTAGTGAGAGAAACATTGTTTTTACTATTCACTCACTACTCACTATCCACGATTACTGATTGCTGAGAAGCTGTCTTGAGAGAGATACGGCATTATCAAGAGATGTGTTTACATCTGCCTGGTTGCTGATAATATCAAAGAGTGTATCATCCATAATTCCTCTGATGGATTCCCATGCAGGCACTTTCGGAGCGACAATTCCTGAGGCCAGTTGATTTATACCCACACAGTTATAGGGATTTTTACTGACAAAATCCTGATAATCACTGCTCTGAATGGCAGAGAGTCTTACAGGTAAATAACCTGTTTCCATAGACCATTTAGCAGTATTTTCCTTATTTGTAAGATATTTAATAAATTCCCATGAAGCTTTCTGTTTTTCGGGAGAAGTCGAAAACATAGCAAGATTTGTCCCTGCAAGCAGAATTTTTCCTGAAGAAGTGGAAGGACATGGTGAAACGGCAAAATTGAATTTTACTTTTTCCTGAAGAGAACTGATCCTGGAGCTTGTATCCAGAAACATGGCACATTTCCCGTCTATAAAATCCTTCTGGGGCTCGAAAGACATGAGAGCACCTTTACTGTTGATCAAACCTCTGAGATACTTTATAGTTTTCTTTGCTCCTTCTCCGTTAAAAAGAGGTTTACCCTGTTCATCAAAAAGCTTCTCTCCGCTCGAGAGTAAAATAAGAGAAAATACGTCTACATCAGGTTTGAAAGAAAGACCCCATTGAGTCATATTTCCGTTTTTATCAAGTTTTGAAAATTTCTTTGCTATGTCAGACATTTCTTTCCAGTTCTTCGGAGGTGTAAGACCGGCCTGTTTGAACATATCCCTGTTATAATAAAGCACATAAATACTTTTATTAAAGGGAAGAGTCCACAGTTTACCGTCATATTTATTGGCTTCCAGAAATGCAGGAACCATATCGGAAAGTTCATTTCTATCTGAATCTGTTGTGATAAAATCTTCTACAGGTACTATGGCTTTGACCATAATAAACTGGGATGTCCAGTTTTCATATATCTGAGAAATATCGGGAGGTGTTCCTTTTGACACATTTTTCAACAATTCTTTAAAGAGCATATTGTAGCTGTTTTTATATCTGTCCTGAGTGGTTTCACTGACTCCTACAAATTTCCCTGTAACTTTTATATCGTGGGTGGCATTAAACTCATCTATTAATCTGTTAAGAGTTTCTCCTTTTGACCCGTCCATGGCGTGCCAGAACGTTACTGTCTCTCCTGCGAAGGCAGGCCTTACCGGTCTGAGAAAAAGTGACAGGAGAATTAATAAAACGAAAAACCTCTTCATTATGAAATTACCCCCTCTGTAAAATCGTGATGCGTGACGCGAGGATTTTTATCGTGACCCATGACGCGTAATCAGAACCGGATAAAATCTCCTGGACGTCTCAATTATTATAGCTCTCTTTAATATATTTTTAATGTGAATTCTCTCACTTTTATCAAGTTTTCTCTTATATTTAACAAATTAGTCCGTATTTCCATAGAAAATATAGTTCTTCAGGCTTATTATGAAAATAATTATAAAAAGGAAAAGACTTAATCTACGAGAAATTTTATATTAACTATACTTTTGCAGATTTCTTAAAAACAGTTGTAATTCTTAAATTTAGAGCTAATTAGCTATTAGCAATTAGACTAAGTACCGTAACAGGTAAAAGGGTACCCGTAAAAAGCTTCTGCCTGGCAGGCTCTGGAGAAGAAAAATTAGTCTTTTATATAGAATTAAAAATTAAATAAGGGTTAATTTATTGTCTGTAAAACAAATTATATAAGGCAAATTATTTTTCTTCGTAAGAGCCTGTCAGGTAGAAGCTGATAAAATGGTTACGAACTTATTTGGAGCGGTAATAAGGGACATATTTCACTCTAATTAAAATCATCTCAGCAGCGAAAGGAGCTTATCCAATGAAAGATATTACAGTTATAGGAGCAGGGCCTTCAGGTCTTTCCTGCGCCATAGAAGCGAAAAAACAGGGATTTTCATGCCTCGTTACAGACAGGGGGACCATTACAAATTCCATATATCATTTTCCACAGAATATGACCTTTTTCTCAAGTGCAGAACTTATGGAAATAGGTGATATTCCATTTATTATATCAGGTGACAAACCGAAGAGAGTTGATGCTCTTAAATACTACTGGCATACGGCAAAGTACTTTCAACTGGAATTAAACCTTTATACAGATGTTTTATATATTGTTCAGAAAGAGGATTTTTTTACAGTAAAAACGAGCAGAGGAGATTTTGAAAGTAAAAATGTAATTTTTGCCACAGGCTATTACGATAATCCCAATCTTCTCGGAGTTCCCGGAGAAGATTTACCTCATGTAAGCCATTATTATTCCGATCCCCATAAATATATTCATAATAAAGTAGTCATAACAGGAGGAAATAATTCTGCCGTAGAAGCAGCTTTAGAGTTATATCGCTACGGGGTGAATGTAACACTCATACACAGAGGAGACGGGCCCGGCAAAGGGGTAAAATACTGGGTATTGCCTGATATAAAGAACAGAATAGAGAATAAAGAAATTCCTGTCATGTTCGAAACGACGGTTCAGGAAATCAAAGAAAAATCCATTACAGTTTCTCAAAAAGGTCACATTTCAGAAATACCTGCAGACTCTGTTCTTCTGCTTACAGGTTATCACCCTGATTTTAGCTTTATAAAAAAATCAGGTGTTAATATTGACAGTGAAACTCTTGTGCCTGATTTCGACCCTGATACGGGAGAAACAAATATTCCGGGCATTTATATTGCCGGTTCACTTCAGGCAGGAAGAGATGCAAATAAAATCTTTATTGAAAACGGAAGGCTTCATGGAAAAATAATAATAGACTCTATAAGAAAAAATTCCGTAAAAGAGGAAAAACATGCCTGTGAAATTACCTGTTTAAATGACAGTGCTTACAGGATTACAGGGGATTTTGTAATAAAAGACGGAACAGGCAAAGATTTTGATCTTTCAGGACGTAAAGCCATATCGCTCTGCCGGTGCGGAGAAGCGAAAAACAAGCCTTTCTGTGACGGTGCTCATAAAGGGTCTTTTCAATCAAAAATAGAAGCAAGGATACTGCCGCCTCCTGCAAAATAAATATAATAACGCGTAACTGATAACAGATTACGCGTTATTATATTTACTAACCGCCAATAAATATTAAACCTAAACCGGATTATCCGGGGTAGGATCATAGTCAACCGATTTAGGTCTGTTATATTTGCCAATAACCGTAACATTCGGTGAGTCAAAAATTTCCTGCGGAGCAACTCCCCAGGCAAATTTCGGATGGAATCCGGGATTGGCATCAAGATTTATGCCGAGGGTATAATTATAAGAAGCCCATGCGAGCTGGGAACAATAAAACTTGGTCTTTTCTTTATCAACAGGCAATTTGATTTTATTTTTAGGCCACATATAATTATACTGACACCCTTCTGCTCCTCTGGCAAAAGCTATAACTTTGTTTCTCTCTTCGTCTGTCAATTCTGTTCCGTCCGGCTTATGAGGTCTTACGACACACCAGTTATTATAGCTTTCAGGCCACCACATAACATCCCTTACAGGTGTTCTGGGATTAGACCATGCATCGACACTTTCATGGCCGCCTCTTTCATTTTTACCAAGATAAACTGCCACATGAGAATATTCACCCGGTACAAGTTTTGATAAAGGATGGAATGAACCTCTTGCCGGTTTTGAAATAAGTATTATATCACCTGGTCTGACCTGACCGCTGTCGAAAAGTTCTTTAAATTTTACAACACCTTCAAAATCAGGAGCATTACCCGGTTCTGTAGCAGAGGAAGCCATTCTCATAGCTTCTTCTAATTCTCCAGGTGCTGGCATGGCACCGTAAATAGTAACTTCTTCATTTTCATCAATATCCTGAGGGTCTACTTCATGATTGATCTGGTTTTTAGCCTTTTCGAGTAATTTTAAATCTTTCTGAAGATCTTTTACGCCTTTATCGGAATTACCCGACTCAAATCGATCGCCACATACTTCGGTACTTTTCTTTGAAACTACAGGAAAGTCACTTCTTACAGTAGTATTTGTTTTAATAGTATTCAAACATTTCATCTCCCTGACAAAAATACATTAGTCAAATATTAAAACACATGATTATATTATAAAAATAATGAAAAAAAAGCAACAGGATAACAAATTTAATTGTTAACAGAATGTTAAAATTTATCCACAGATTTGAACCCTTATTAAAAGTTAACATTTTTTTAACACTCTTTTATTGTTTTTTTCTCTAAAAACTTTTATATTAAAGTAAAAGAGTATAAAGACAATACAGGGAGGCAAATAAATTGAGAATTTTAAAATTAAATAATACACCTGTCGGTACAAATTTACCGAATATAACAAAGACAGAACAACCACCTTTAAAAGATCAGGATAAATTTCAAAAGTCTTCTTCTAATAATACACCTGACAGATCGGTAAAAGAATGGATAAAGGAAAATAGCATTCAGGGAAAACCAACTGCCGATACAAAGAAAAATTCTACTCTGGCTACTATAGGGATTGCAGGAGCAGGAGTCGCGGGAGTTGTTGCAGGTTATATCCTGGGAGGCGCAGCAGGGGCAGGGGCAGCAGGTTCTCTTGTCGGATATGCTCTCGGTCATGCAGGTGATTCTAAAGATAATGTAAGTGAAAAATGGAATAACCATGACATAGAAAATCCTGTTAAATTAACAGGCTGGTCTTATTCTACTTCCGAATACGGCCACAGTGAAGCTCATTATTCCACCCATACGGAATCAGTACAGCATACAGGTTACAACTCGGACGGTTCTACCTATACTTATTATACTCAAGAAGAGAAAACAGATGTTTACTATACCTATCATCATGATGGTTATTATCATAGATACAGTCCGAATATAGACTGGGACAAAGTAGGAGATTTCAAAACTCCTGAACTGGTACACGCTAATCCTATAGGTTCCCTGGGAGGAGCGGCGCTGGGAATGGGAGCAGGTCTGATAGGTGGAGGAATAGCAGAAGGAATAGGTTCTGCATTTTTCGGCACTGCAGGGACACTGTCAAAACTGTCGGGATTGAGCGGCGCGTCTGTTGGTATAGGTGCTGCCGTAGGAGGTGCTGTGGGAGCAGCGGCAGGATATCTTTCAGGTAAACTTCAGGAAAAACAAAATGTTGTTATTAACAGAACCTATCCTGTTCCTGTTACTGAAGAAAAATATATGGGTGAAATCCCGAAGGATTGGACTCAACATGACTGGTCAATAGATTTCGGGCCTGATCACAGACCTGATAGTTCTCCAGACGGTAATACATCTGTTTACAGAACAGCCCCTGTATTGACTTCAGACGGCAAACCTGTCATGACGGATAAAACGGAAACCCTGGAAAGCAAGAGATACAGCACGACATCAGGAGCATTTATAGGAGCAGGTATAGGAGCCGCTGCAGGAGCGCTGGCTTCAATAGCCATTCAGTTAATTTAACAATGAAAAAATTATTAATAATTACCATTTTTATTACAGGATTAATTATTATTTCAGGCTGTTCCGATTCTTCCGTTATTAATAACCAGGTAAATATCAGGGGGCAGTTAATTAACAGTAATCTGGTGAAATCAGGAACAGAAGAGGATCATAAAAATTTCGTCAGCAATCTGGAAGATAATAAACTTTACGGCAATTACCTGGGAGGAGGATTAAAGGGGCAGGCCATCAAGGAAGGTGTCAATCAGCTTCATTCAGAGGGCCTGAAAAGCAGCGGACTTCGCTCGTTTGACATGGTTGTCGTCCACTATACTTCTCAGGACGGAAACGGGAATCCGGTACAGCTTTCAGGGTTATTAATAATACCTGAAAACATTTCAGGAAGCAGCCTGTCTGTTCCGATTCTGGCCTTTCAACATGCAACTCAGTTACAGTCAGACAAAGCCCCTTCAAAAGACTGGACAGATCCTCAGGTATTATTTGGCATTACCTACTGTTTAACCGGCGGTTATGCAGTGGTAATGGCAGATTATCCCGGCCTCGGAGATAGCACGGTATTTCATCCTTATGTACACAGGTCACTTTCCTATTCTGTTGTGGATATAATAAGAGCGGCAAGAAACTATCTCGGAGACAGTAACAGCCAGAATGCTACATGGAACAATCAGCTTTTTCTCATGGGTTATTCGGAAGGCGGATATATTACGATGGCAGCAGCTAAAGAAATCCAGGATAATCATGGTAATGAATTTACGGTAAACGCAGTCGCTCCTATGGCAGGTCCTTACTATCTGTCAGGTGCAATGAGAGAATTAATGCTTCAAGATCTTCCCTATGGCGATCCTTATTTCCTGCCCTATTTTATTTTAGGCTACAGAAGTGTATATGGAGATCAATATTTCAGCCCATCTTTTGCAATGAAATCACCTTATGACAGCACCCTGCCTCCTCTTTTTGACGGTACCCATGATTCAGCAACGGTAAATGCCGCCATGCCAGATGTGCCCCGTGATATTTTAAATGATAACTATATAGGACTGCTACAAAATACTGACAGTGAACTATGTGGCTTACTCAAAGAAAATGATTTGTGGAACTGGACTCCTTCAATGCCGATGAAACTCTTTCATGATCCGGAAGATGACAGAGTCCCCTATGAAAACTCTCAGACCACATATAATCAATTTATACAAAATGGCGCACCTCATGTTGAATTACAGAGTTTAACTCATGTTTCTATTCCCCATGAAAGTATTCATACGGCGGCAGCAGTGAGCGGCTTTATAGATGGGATTATTTATATAAATAGTTATAAAAACTAAATAAATATATCATATTTTACTAAGAGCCTATCCGAAAAGTGATATTTATTTTACACACTTCCAGGGGTGAGGCTCTGGAGAAAAAGATATACCGTATTAACAGTGAGCAGTAAAGTAAATAAATGCAATCTAATAACAGACTGTAAGAACAGGTTGTTTTGTAAGAGTATTATAGATTTTTCGGAAGAGCCTCACTCCTGAAGGCATTTGATGACTTTTCGGATAGACTCTAAAGCAAAATTGTATAAAAAATTATTAAAAAATTAACCTCTCCAGGTTAATTACTGAGGTAAGCATAAATAATATATGCTCTCGTAACGGGTAACGCGTGACGCGTGACGGGAGAAAAACGTTTATTAAATGCTTATGGTCAGGTCAGTAACATATAAATGAAATGAGGTAAACTATATGTCCCTTGAAAGTGCAAAAAAATTTGTTGAAAAAGTAGAAAAGGATGAGAATTTCGCTAAGTCTTTCTTTGCCTGTGCTGATCCAGAGGAGAGAAAAAGTTTTATTAAAGAAAATGGTTTTGAATTTACAAAAGAAGAAATTGATAAAATCAGAGAAGTTATTAATGTATCCGCCGGAAAATGCTGCGGAAGGACATGTGAACAGGAAGTCTGTAATCAATCTCCAGCTCCGCCATATTTTTAGTGTGCAGGCGGATGTAAACATTGATAATATTAGTTTCTGCGGTTCTATGAATACACCGTCTGCGAATATATGCCGTTTGAGATGCCGTGGACTTGAACTTGCAGCAAGTGTTATCTGCAGGCTTAATACTGAGTATCGAAACAGATAAATTAATAACCGAAATCCTATTTATCGTCACGGGTAACGCGTAACGTGTGACGGGAATAAAAACCTTATGTTTACTACATGATACAGATTTTTTTCGGATACTATTTTACCTGTTTCGGTAATGAGGATAAAATTTTCCTGATTAAAGAGGAAATTGCTTCCCTTACCCCCTGCCCCTTTGATTTTTCATGAGGCAGGGTATATGATTTGAGAAAAAGTTTTGTCATTTTGTCAGGAAATTATATGTCTATCATCATTAGTGCATCGCTTCCCGGCATCATATTCGCAGGAAACGCCACAACACTTCCCGCCTTCTACATCGATAGTCTCTCTTACTTGATTTACTTCTTCCCTGGTAAACTCAAAACCATTTTTAGTGATAAATTCTTTCCTGACTTCAGGGTCTATACAGGTAAAGAAAGATTTTGCAAATTTATCATCAGTCTGAATTTTCTCTACAAATTTTTTTGCGCTTTCAAGTGACATTTCGTTTCACCACCTTATAAAAATGAAAAAATTATTGGAACTTATTATACCTGGAGCATGCGTCATTACAGTCAGACTCGCAGGTAAAACCGCAGCAACGACCGCCGGCTATATCTAACCCCTCTTTTGCATTGTCTATTTCCTCCCTGGTAAAGTCAAAGCCATTGTTAGTAATAAATTTTTTTCTGGCTTCAGGGTCGTTGCAGGCAAAGAAAGATTTGGCAAAATTATCGTCTTCCTGCATTTTCTCTACAAATTTTTTTGCGCTTTCAACAGACATTTAAAGATTCTCCCTTCAAAATATAAATATATTTTCTCGAAACCCTGTGTTCTATAAAAGTAGAATCCTTCCCCATAGTTATCTCCAATCCCAGTGATGTCCATGAATATCACTTTCACATGTTCCTCCGCAACACTTTCCTCCTGATACTTCAATCACCTGCATGGCCTCATCAATCTCTTCCTTTGTAAACTCAAAACCCTTTTCTTTAATAAAAGCTTTCCTATCTTCAAAACCGGAACAGGTAAAAAAAGATTTAGCAAAATTATCATCGTGTTGCATTTTTTCAATGAATTCTTTCGCGCTTTCAAGAGACATATAATTCACCTCCTTCATAAAAAGTCAAATTCAGGAAATTTTTTATTGAGAAATTTCCATGTCAAATAAGAAGTTTCGGAAATGTCTCTTTTAACTGTAAAGATATTTTTATCAATAATAACAAGATAAAGACCATCTCTTTTTTCAATAAATATTTCCGGCAATCGTAGATCTACCTTTTGCATAACCAGATAATAAAAATGTGCCAGTACATAAATAAACACATCACAGCTACGTCCCGACCTGTGGAAAGAACAGTATTTATCTTTAAAATAACGTAACATATAAGGACACTGAGGACAGCTGTCATTAACCTCACAACTACTGCATCCATCATATATATTAAGCTCAATCGAATAAAAAGGGCACAATGAAGGATTATCTAAATTTAAAACCGTTTTTTCTCGTGCAGGACAGGAACATGGCATAAGACTGCAGGCTGAATAAGGTAATCTCCATAATCTCTCTTTACTTTCTATCAAAGAATCCAATAAAAAAGAGGGGTCTACAAATTCAATGCACCTTCTCTCAGGTTTGGGATTAAAGGGCTTACCGTCGGGAATTTTTATAAGAGGGGGAGTTAAATATCTGTAATAAGAGCCATCTATATTGTAATAATCTCCAGAGGGGGTCAGTACATTACAGATATATCCTTCCGGTATGATGAAATTATCCGGCATAGTTCCATTATAATTCATTGCGAAAATAACAGAACCTGATTTTAATCTCCCTTTCTCTTTCGTCAAATTAATTTCTCCACTTTTGCTGATACCTGAAGAAGGTATATGTAAATTAATATATCTGTTAATCATACCTGTAAGAGACAGTATTGTATGTAACAGAGGCCCTTTATCATAATCATTTATCTGCTTTGCATTTGGTAATACCTGTATATCCTTTAAATCATAATTGTGTCTGGTAAAATAAAAAGGTGAAAAAGGCTTTTTCTCCAGTTCAATCCCGAAGGTTTTATGGGTATGGTAAAGCTCTGTTCCGTCATATACCCTGAGATGATTATGATAATACTGACTTACAGGAAGATTTTTCACAAAGTCAAGAGTCTGCCTGGCTCTCTCAGGGTTATCCTCCGGCAGGCCAAATATTGTGCTTACCGTTGTTTTAATACCTTTTTCAGTGGCTTTAAAAACTGCTTCTCTGACTTTATTTACATAATTTTCACCTTTTCCTGTTTTCTTTACCGTATTCAAAACTTCAGGAGATGCAGATTCAAGTCCGAAATTAATAGATTCTACGCCTCCGTTATAAGCAACTTCATAAAACTCATCATCTCTGATATTATCTGCCCTTGCATCAATCCAGAATTTAATATTTGCTGGCCGGAAACTTACTACTTCTTTTAATATCCTTATACACCTTTTAATATCCCATGTAAAGTTATCATCCAGAATGCTTATAAATATATTTTTATCTTTTTTTCTCCAGCAATTACATATAGCTCTCAGTTCTTCAATAACCTGTTCTTCAGGAAAACACCTTACCGTATAATGGCCAAGAGCGGTAAACTGACAGTAGGTACACAGGTGATTACATCCACGGGTTGTAAATATTCCAATATTACCGGATTCAGATAGAGGGATAATACCTTTTAAATAAGGAGAAGGTATTCCTTCCAGTTCTCTGTGTCTTGATTTCTTATATAATTTCCTTATTCCTGTCCTATGATAACCGGTTTTATTACGTATAACAAGACCCGGTATATGTTCTAATCTGTCAAAACCTGATAAATATATTTCTCTGAAGGTTTCTTCTCCTTCTCCTGTAACACAGAGATCTATTGCTTTACAGTCATCCATAATCTTTTCAGGGGCAACTGTAGCAGAAGGACCTCCGCAGATAATAATAAATTCAGGTCTTTTTTCTTTTATCTTATCTGCAAGAATTTTAATGAAAGGATAATTGGTATTATAGACTGTAAACCCTGCTCCGACCCGGGCAAGGTTACATATCTCTCCTGCAGTTTCATCCCATGTCATGGTGTTACTGCTTATATAAGTATCTATCGATGAAGATGGGTAATCTCCAAAGGCACGTATATAGCCTGTACCCATATAGTGTTTACATCCACGAAAAACTCCCTCGGAGAAATCAGGATAGACAAAAATAAAATCTTTCATATACTTTCTACTGAAAATGTCTGACTTTTATCATAAGCCAATCTCTCTTTCATTGACCAGATTATACTTTGCCAGCTTATGCTATGACAGAGAATTTCCAGTTCTTCCTCAGAAAGGGACTTTCTGACTGAAAAGACTTCTTCAGTGGTAAAATCAAAACCAGCTTCACTTATCAATTTAATCTTTTCTTCTCTGTTCTTTACATTATTGATTTTTACTCTGAGATTTTCATCAGTCTTTAAATGTTTAAGAAATTTTTTCATACTCTCCAATGACATTATTTAACTCCCACAGCAGGATAAATAACCGACAGGTTACATTTCTGTATCTTTCCTGCCAACCTGTCTGCTTCATTAATTTTCAGACTTCAGTTTCTAAGATTATCAACATTCATTCAGGCTCTGTCAGGAAATAACTACATCATAGTTACAGTTTATATCGTGACGCGTAACGCGTAACCCGTGACGCGAGGATACTAATTATTCTAACAATTTGCCGGAGCTGTTTTTCTTACAGTCCTTAGAGCGTGTCTGAAAAATATATGATTTTATACAAAACAACCCTTTTGCTGTAGGGGCAGGCGCCTCTGCCTGCACGTTACGGGGCAACCACAGGGGGCTTGCCCCTACAGGTTATTTTACATTGTTTAAAGCAAATCCGTATTAATTTTTATAAAGTATGCTTCATTGTGTTCTGGTATTTTTCAGATACGCTCTTAGTACTGCTCCAGATAAGTTATTACCCATTTCATCTGCTTCAGTATTTAAGCTACTACCACTTATAACAGACATAAAATTAAAAAACATAAAATGATAAGGTTTTTTAATTTTTTTATTTCTTTAAACCGGTGCACCACTTATCACATCATTAGAACAGGAGTGTTCTTTTTCACATGTAAATCCACAGCAACTTCCACCTGCCACACTGATCCCGTCCCTGGCCTCATCAATTTCTTGCTTTGTAAATTCAAACCCATGTTCTTTAATAAACTCTCTTCTGGCTTCCAGGTCGGAACAGGCAAAGAAGGATTTTGCAAAATCATCATCTTTCTGTATTTTCTCAATAAATTTCTTTGCACTCTCAAGAGACATATAATTCACCTCCTTCGATTATAGCTTAGAGTAATATGTTCAAAAATTAATAAAGATTTTATCTCTATTTTACTCATTGTTTTTATTCTTCTTAAAAAGATTTTACTCCTGCACTTCCTGGTAAAATCCCGTAAAAAATATTCTATAAAGTAAATTATAGTTAATTTCATAACTATCTATAAATAATGACCTCGTAATACGTAATGCGTAATGCGTGATGCGCAGGGATTAAACCCGTCACGCGTTACGCGTCACGATAACTTAAATTCTAATAAGTTATGAAATACACTATAGTGTTAAAATGAACGGTGCCTGAAATATTTTTTCTTGTTCAACATCAAATAATCTGTTATAATTTTGGAAATTTAATTTATTGAAAGGTTTTTACTTTTTCATGGGAACCGGCCTAATATTACCATACCATACATTTAAATATGAAGGAAATATTTATATAGTAAATATTAATAGAATGAAATATGGAAAAATTACAGAAGAAATGCTGAAAGATCTCGAAGAATTTGAAAAAAATTCAGATCTATCATCAGTCAAACCTGAGACCATGGAGAAATTGAAGAAACTGAGATTGATAAAACATAAGGATTATGAATTTCCTTCAATAAACGACATGCCATCAAAAGTAAAAAAACCTGTTGTGACAACACTTAATCTCTTTATAAGTCAATCCTGTAATCTCAGGTGTCTCTACTGTTACGGAGAAGGAGGAGAATATGGAGAAAAGGGCTTTATGGATGAGACCACTGCTTATAGAGCAATAGACTGGCTTATTGAACAGTCCGGGGAAGAAAAAAAATTATCTCTTTCCTTTTTCGGTGGAGAACCTTTAATGAATTTTCAACTTATAAAAAAAATTGTTTCCTTCTGTGAGGAAAAAGGGAAAGAACATAATAAGGAATTTGATTTTGCCATAACAACCAATGGAACTCTTTTATCTGATGAAATAATTTCTTATTGTAAAGAAAAAAAGATAACCTTTCTTATAAGTTTTGATGGCCCCAAAAAGATACAGGATTATAACAGGCCTTCCAGGGAAGGTAATTTTTCTTCCTATGATAAAGCAATTCCCGGGATAAAAAGATTGCTCTCCGAGATTTCCGATGTAAATGTAAGGGCTACCATATATGGAGATGTAGATATTCAATATATTACAGATTTTTTATCGGATTTCGGCTTTTCAAGCCATCATTTTGTCAGAGCTTCTCAGTCTCCTCATAATAAATCATCAGAAAAGGAAAAACACTTTTTACCGGTAGAAAAAATTATAAAGTTTCACAGGAAAGAAGGAAAAGAAATATTAAGGGCCATAAAAAAAAGAGAGAAAGATAAAATAGAAAAATTGAAATTATCCAGATTTTTCAATAATTATATTATGAGAGATGACATGGCGAGAAAATATTTTTACTGTGGAATAGGTCGATTTTATGCGGCTGTATCTACCTCTGGAGATATATATCCCTGCCATAGATTTGTAGGACTTGAAGAGTATAAAATAGGAAATATATACAGTAATGAATTTTCCAGGGATGATCATCTTAAAGCTCTGGTTTTTACAGTAGATAAGTGTATAAAATGCTGGGCCAGGTATTTCTGTGGAGGGAACTGTGTATATGAACATATGTCCTATACCGGTTCAATATTTGAACCGGCAGAAGAAACCTGTAGAATAATGAAAGCTATAACAGAAACAGCTATTTATGTATCGAGTGAACTTGATGAAAGTGATGTAAAATGGCTTGAAGATAAAGAAATAATTCCCAAAATACCCTGTTATTTTGATATTTAATAATTATGGCAGAAAATTCGTTAGATTTACAGAAAATACTATCACACTTTACTCCCGGAGTGCCTCTTTTTCTGGAAGAAAAAGATTTTATCATAAAAACAGCCTCTGACTCAGGAGAAGTAAAAGAAGCTATGAGGCTGAGATATAAGGTTTATTATGAAGACCTGAACGGCTCGGAGACAGGTCTTGATTTTGATAGATATGATGAGTTCTGTGACCATCTGATTGTAATCGAAAAAAATAACTCTATCATTGCAGGAACCTACAGATTAAATACTTCCCATGAAAATAAGTTTTATTCTTTAAAGGAATTTGATCTGACAAATATATTAAAACTTCCCGGAAAGAAAATGGAACTGGGAAGAGCATGTGTTCATCCTGATTATCGGAGAAGAAAAGTTTTTTTGATGCTTGTAAAAGGTTTTCTTACCTATGTTTCTATGGCAGAGGTAAGATATCTTTTTGGCTGTTCCAGTATTATGGCAAAAAATAAAGAGGACTTACTGCAGATATGGAATTTGCTCATTAACCACTACAGACTCCCTGATGACCTGTATACTCCCCCTGTTGAAAAACAGGAGATTGTTTCAGACTTATATAAAGACCTGCAGAATTATCCCTTTGATCATAAGAAAGGGAGAGGACTTTTACCTACCATTATGGCTCTATATCTAAAAACCGGTTCTCTTGTGTCTTCCTTACCTTTTTATGATGAATATTTTAAGTGTTTTGATTTTTTTACCCTTCTTGATATGGAAAAGGCTGACAGGAAAATGATTAAAAAATTAACTGCCTGGATTTTATAAATAATTATTAACAGTCTGCCATAGTATTTTAAGAAATGAAAATTCCTATACCTTTAAATTATAATTGAGTTTTGGGTTTATAATTATCCAGCACTTATTATACCTGCTCTGTTTTGAGACAGATTTGGATATCCTCTAAATTGCAGATTCTGTTATAAATTTAAGAGATTAAGACATGAAGAAAGATCTAAAAAAAAATTAAAAAGTTAACCTCGTGACTGTCGCAAAAATATAAACACAGGCTATAGGTAATAAACGTTATTCCCTGATAGCCTGATAGTGACTGCTCCCTCCACTAAGCTACGCTATAGTAGGAGTTTCTTGGGGCTTTACCCACAGACTACAGCCCTAGTCTGGTAATGCTATTATACCCAAAAAGTTTGTTTTGGCCAATATTTTGAGGACTCCGCATTCATCTCCCTCTAAACCTTTAGCTATAGAGGGAGTATTCTGCAGTCTTTATGATAAATGACACCCTTAATTAATTTATATTCCTTACGGGGGGAGATCGCAATCATTGGTACAAGGTTCGCTTTCACAGGTATATCCACAGCACTTTCCCCCTGATACATCAAAGCCTGCTCTTGCTTCATCAATTTCTTCCTTTGTAAATTCAAAACCATTGTCTTTAATAAAAACTTTCCTCTCTTCAGGGGCAGTCAGAGCAAAGAAGGATTTTTCAAAAGCATCATCGTGCTGTATTTTCTCAAGAAACTTTTTTGCACTCTCAAGAGACATATAAATCATCTCCTTTCCTTATTGTAATAAAATTATTTTAACCTTTTCCCATGCTGATAATTTAAACCTGACAATTAAGCCGGGTGGCGAGGAGGACGATCGCATTCTGCTTCACAGGTAACTCCACAGCACTTTCCCCCTGATACATCAAAGCCCGCTCTTGTTTCATCTATTTCTTCCTTTGTTAATTCAAAAGGGCATCGCAATACTCTGCTTCACAGGTATGTCCACAGCATTTTCCCCCTGATACATCAATCCCTTCTCTTGCTTCATCAAGCTCTTCCTTTGTAAATTCAAAACCATTGTCTTTAATAAAGGCTTTCCTGCCTTCAGGGTCTGCCATGGAAAAAAAGGATTTTGCAAAAGCATCATCATTCTGCATCTTCTCAACAAATTTTTTTGCACTCTCAAGAGACATATAATTCACCTCCTTATTTATAAAAATACATCAAAAAGGGGCAATTTTTTTGTAAATATATATTTTTTTTGATTATAAATCTTTACAAAACCGCTTGATATGAAGAGTTTATTCAATTCACCTGGCTCAAGGATTTTATATATCTTCTCACTCACACCTTTATTAAATTCCTCATAAATACCTTTCATTACAGGCCATTTTTCGCTAAATTCATCTGTGTTTTCTTTATTCATTGTTGACTTTACATATTTTTTCATTTCCTTTATATTATAATATTCAGGAACATCATAAATAAATATATAACCGGGAGAATTCAATTTTTCGTACAATCTCATAAAGAGATTTTTGTATTCTTCAACATTACTATAAAGGGCATAAAGAACTCTCATAAAGATAAATATATCCTGATTTTCCAGATAAGGAAGCACTTCCTCTAAAGACTTATTGTGTAAATTACAGAACAAAGGCAGTCTTTTTACTGCAATTTCAAACATAGAAGGCGATGGTTCAATAAAGGTAAGTTTTATGTCAGGGCGGTGCTGAAGTAACCATAAGGCAAAAACACCTGTTCCCCCTCCCACATCTGTTACACAGGCTTTTTCAGGTATATCTCTAATAAGACCTTTCATAAAACTACTATTAGTTAAATTACCATATAAGTCTGAACTAAAAAAATCATATACTTTTGAATATTCTTTATAGATTTCCGGTTTCATAATAATTCATTACATTTTAAGATTTCCAACAGAGGTTAAAAAGATTTTTTTTCAGAAAAACTGCTGAAAATAATTTTATAAAATATACATAGTAATTTTCAGGGCCATTATTATAATCCTTTTACTGACCTGAGCATAAGCATTTAATAATCGTTTCCCTCCCGTCACGCGTTACGCGTTACGCGTCACGAGAGCATATATGTATTATTTATGCTCACCTCAATAATAATATTACTATAGTATTGAAACATTTTCAATGAAAACTTTTTTAATATAAGTAATTAATCAATGTTTCCAGTGGGGTTTTCTTACCAACAATTATAGAACAACTACACAGAGAGCCTGTTTGTAAAGAAAAAGGAGGCTTTTTTTGAGACCATTTATAAGTACCATCTCTGTTTTCCATAAGTGTTATCAAAACAGGAATAAGAAGTTTTTTATTACCGCTCTTTTTGATAACATAATCTACTGTTTGAAAATTTCCCGTTTGCCAGAACATAAATTCTCTTGTTGTCTGAAAGTCGAACACTTTATCTACTTTACCTCTTATAAATCCATAAACATTTTTATTTAAATTATGTACATTAATATGGACATCCATATCAGGTTTAACTGTGGCAGAAAAATCAGATGGAATATAAGCAATAACTTTAGGATGAGTAAAAACATTTGTTTCTTCAATAGCAAAGAGAAGGTGAGATTCTGATACATAAAGAGAAGGATAAATCCACTGTTGAACTATTATTCCATCACAGGGAGCAGTTACCTCAACAAGTTTATCGGCGTAATCTGTATTTTCTGACACTTCTATTTTCACCAGAGTTTTACCATCTGTAATACTATCTCCTCTATTTACTTCAATCTCTTTTATAACTCCTTTTACACCGGAAAGGACAGGTCTTATTTTGCTCTTGTTTAATATTATGCCATAACCATCCACATAAAGAGGGACAGAAGAAAAAGCCGTCCAGATAAGAAAAGAAATTATCAGTCCTGTAATACTGATTATTATAACCCAGGAGCCTGAAATACCGAAATCAATCAGTTTATTTAACTCTTCCGGATTAACCATACTTTCCATAGCAGATTTACGAAAAATATCCTGTTTTTCCATATTTAATCTCCGGTTTTTTTATGATATCTGACGTGAAGCAAAGGAAGCAAAAAGGCCTCCTTTATCCATCAATTCTTTATAATTACCACTTTCCACTATAGTTCCTCCGTCAAGGACATAAATCCTGTCGGCATTCATAATGGTGCTGAGTCTATGGGCAATAACTATTCTGGTAATCTTCATATTTTCCAGATTTTTCATAACTACTTCCTGTGTGGGGTTGTCAAGAGCACTGGTAGCCTCATCCAGTAATAAAATTTTAGGATTGTGGGCAATAGCTCTTGCCAGAAGAAGTCTCTGTTTCTGTCCCCCTGAAAGAAGATTACCATTATCTCCCACCATGGTAAAAAGACCCATAGGCATCTGTTTAATATCTTCTTCCAGGTGAGTCATTCTGGCAGCTGCCCACACATCATCTACAGACATATTGGATGCCCCTGTAATGGTATAGAAAATAGTTCCCATAGTAACCTGGCCATTCTGTAAAACCACTCCCATCTGTTTTCTTAAAGACTGAGGGTTCATATCTTCAATATTATGGCCGTCATAACTTATATAACCATATTCCGGTTTTAAAAAACCAAGAAGTAATTTTAAAATGGTAGATTTTCCCTGACCACTTTTCCCGACTATGGCAATAAATTCCCCTTCATCAGCCCTGATAGATACATCCTTAAGGACAGGTAACCCCTGAATATAACTGAAAGAAACATTCTGAAACTCTACAAGGCCCCTGAGTTCATAGGATTCATTCTTGCCACTGCTGCTTTCAGGTATTTCCTCAAGAATTGGCAAAGCTCTTGTATAAAGAGGGACAATATCAAGAATACTGTTGTAAATATCTGAAAAAGCTCTAATTGAAGCATAAAAGCTCATAAAAGCAGCATTAAAAGCAATAAAATCTGGCAGTGAAACTGACCGGCCATTTCCGGCAAAATTTATAAAACCAAAAAAGACAATAGCAGTAAGAAAAGGAGGGAAACCGGTATTAAAGGCATTTGTCAGACGGTTTAAGTAGGTGATAGCAAAATCGGTTCGGCAACTCTGAGTAAATATTTCTACCAGTCTTCCATAAAAACGAATCTCTGCATTTCTTAATCTGATGTCGGAAATATTGTTAAAAATCTGAAAAATTAAAGTAGAAAGTCTCCCGGAAATATCATTTAAAGCCTTTTTATATTTAAACTCTTTGTAACCGATTAAAAATAAAAAGAGAAGATGTAAGAACGCTGCTATAGCAACAACAACAGCAAGAGTTGCCATATAGTAAAAAAGGAGAATAAAATTTAAAAAACTGAAAATAAAAGTAAAAACGGTGGTTAGTAATGTTCCGGCCATAATGCGCCTTATAGAATTAATGCAATTTACCCTCACAGAAAGGTCTCCTGTACTATGTTTATAAAAGAAATTAATGTCAAATCTGAGTAATTTGCTCCATATAGCACTCTGAAGAAATGTATTGAGAATACTTTCAAAATTTGACACTATAAGTCCCTGAGAAATAGAAAAAAGAGAAGATGTAATCATAGTGGTAAGCAATAATAATCCTATAAGAAAGAGCTGATTATAATCATCCTGAGGCACTATGTACAGATAAAGATAGCCGCTCAACATAGGGAAAAGTATATTCAGCAATCCTGAAATTAAACCAAAAACTACAACAATAATAAAGGTTTTTATAACTCCGTAATTAAGTAAGTATCTGATAATACTAAACAAAGAAGTCTTTTCATCGGGAAGGGTATTGAAAAATGTCCAGGCATAACGAGGATAGCCCTTCTGGCCGGTACTGGTAACAGGGAAAGTATATTCTTCCCTCCGGTGATTTAAAAAACTATAACCCTGTCTTTTATGGATAAATAAAACGGGCATGCCCTTTCCGTCAAAAGAAATCATTGAGCCGCAGTTTTCTTTTTCCCAGCCGGGCGTTAATTCTACCTTGCGTATATTAAAGCCTGAATCGAAGGCAATTCTTCTGAGTATTTCTTCCGGTGAAGCATTTTTCTCGCGGAGCTTTCGGAAATTTTCTGATAATTTTACCCTGTCAGGACTGATACCGGAATGAAGACACAGAATAAGAGCAGCTTCATATAAAGGGTCATCTGTAGAAGAAGGAGGAAGTTCTTCTTCCTCCGGCTTATAAATATTTTTAAAATACCAGTGTATTTTTCTCAGTACTTCCTTTTGTGCTTCTTTTCTTTTCTCAGATAAATCCGACATATTCTACTCCTGGTTCCTTCATTCAGATTCAATTAATTTCTTATAAATACCTTCTAAAGCCATTAGCTCACTGTGTGTCCCTTCTTCTACTATTTTTCCTTTTTCGAGAACAATTATTTTATCACAGTCTCTGATGGTACTCAATCTGTGTGCTATAAGAATTACTGTGCATTTCCTGGCTTTTATATTATCTATTACCTGTTCTTCTATTAATGTATCAAGAGCACTGGTAGCCTCATCAAGTATGATTATAGAAGGATTAACTGCAAGGGCTTTTGCTATTTCAATTCTCTGTCTCTGACCTCCGCTGAAGTTGCGTCCTCCTTCTTCTACAGGAGCATTATAACCTCCCGGTAAACGACAGATATCTTCATGTATACAGGCATCCAGGGCAGACATTACAATATCACTGCGGGAAATAGTATTGTCAAACATAGAGATATTTTCTGCTACAGTTCCGGAAAAAAGGGTTACATTCTGGGAAACTATGCTGATAGAGGAACAGAAAGTATTTCTGGAAAAACTCTCCGGCGGACTTCCGTCAAAGAGAATCTCTCCCTTTACAGGCTGATAAAGGCCTGTAAGAAGACGGGCCATAGTAGATTTCCCGCTACCACTTGCGCCGACAATAGCCACATGCATACCTGGCTGAATTTTTAAAGATAAATCTTTTATAAAGAGAGGTTCAAGAGGGCCATAACTGAAGCCTATATTTTTAAATTCAATTTCCCCTTTCAGTTGTTCTGTTTTATTAAGATCAATATCTTTTTTCCCTTCAAGCAAAGGATCCAGTTGATATTTAAGAGTATCTTCCAGACGAAGAAGAGTTCCACCTGTTTCCTGTAGAGTTCCTCCAAGGGACACAAGTGTATTTATAGGTGACAGGAAAGAAATTGTAATAGCCTGAAAAGCCATTAAAGAACCTACTGTCATTTTTCCTTCCATTACTTCCATACTTCCGAAAATAAGAACTGCAAGAGTAGCGAGAGAAGTAACGAGTGTTGGGCAGGCATTAAGAAATTGAGTAGAGAAATCAAATTTTTTTTCTGAATTCATAACTTTTGCCTGATATCCCATCCATTTTTCCCAGAATTCAGATTCACTACCGGCAGCCTTTATAGTTTCAATAGAGTTAATGCCAATCATACTGCATGTCTGAAGTGCTCCTCTTTCAGCAAGAAGTCTCTGCTGTAGATCTGAACGATAACGGGCAACATATCCGAGATAAATAAAATTAATAAAGGCCATACAGACCAGTATCAATGTAAGAAGCTGGCTGTATTGTATCATAATCAGGATATAAAAAATCAACATAAATATATTTAAAAGAGCATTTGCCAGTTTATTACAGATAATGTTAGAAACTTCCTGGTTTAAAAGAACACGGCTTCCTACTTCACCTGCATAGCGATGTTCAAAAAATGTCATGGGAAGTCTTATAATATGCCAGAAAAAAGAATTGGCATTGGAAAGGGTCAATTGTATATTCCAGTACATAAGACAGGTATCTCTTATCCATGTAAGGACTGTCTGAATGGCAGAAACAATTAACATACCGAAGATAACAAGATAAAGGAGATTATCACCTTTTGCAACAATAATATTATCTACAAAAAAACTGGTAAACGATGGCATAATAAGTCCTGTAATAACCAGAAGAATACCACAGAGTAAAAGAAAAATCCAGGGAGAAGATTTTTCCTGAACAAAACGTCTTAAAGAAGGAATAATACTGGGTTTCTGTCCACCAGGCTCAAAACCGAAGTCAGGAGTGAGTATGAGAACTACACCGGTAAAATAAAGATCCATTTCTTCTCTGGTTACAACACGATGGCCATAGGCAGGATCATTGAGATAATATTTATTTCCCTTTATCTTTTCAAGAACAACAAAATGAGACATATTCCAGTGTAGAATTGCAGGAAGAGGTATATCTTTAAGCCTATCCAGTTCCTGAACAGATTTCATAATGGAAAAAAATCCGTATCTGTCGGCTGCTTTAATAATATTTTGCAGACGACTTCCATCGCGGGATACTCCACAGGCAACGCGCATCTCCTCAAGGGGAACATATTTTTTATAATAAGCACAGATCATTGCAAGGCATGCAGCACCACATTCAGTAGCTTCCATCTGGATAATTGTAGGAACACAATAGTTCCAGGGATTTAATTTTTTAAATGTTTTTTTTATTTTTTCTATATATTTCATATTTCACTTTTCACAAATTCACCTGGCAAGCCAGGGAAAAAATTTCTCCAGAAAAGTCTGCCTGTCAGCTATGATAAAATACTGACAGAGTGTCCCTGTTTCTATCTTTTCATCAGGAATTTTCCCCATCCCTTCATATGTTCCGTCGCTATTTGTTAAGATAGTTATAATTAAATCTACGAGAGGAGTGTCAGTATCACTATAGCGACTTTTTATATACTCTGCAATCTCTCTATTTCCAAGTTCATAGAACATAAGTTCAGAACTTACAGGATGGGGAGATATTTTGGTTACTCTTCCTTTTATAAGACCCCGGTTATGGCACGTTAAAAAAGAAAGGGAAACTTCCATACCGGGTTCAACCATACCTGCTTCATCAATTGAAACAAAAGCTATTAAAAAAGGTTCTTTATAATAGTTTTCCTTTTCAACAGTAAATAGAGGTTCTGATTCTCTTATATAAAAAGAAGGATAAATCCACTGTTCCATTACAGTAAAATCATCACTGGCAGTTACATCGAGGGTACAGCCATTTTTATCCTCCTTTATTGTTGACATAACTTTTCCGGCACTGACTTTTTCCCCTTTTTTAACATTAACAGTAGTAACCAAACCATTAGTATTACTCAGTATTGCCCTCACAAGACTTCTATTCATCAATACTGCATTGCCTTCTATATAAATAGGGATAGAAGCTGTAGAACTCCATATAATTAAAGCAATTATAAAGATAAGAGTAACACTTAGAATAACCCAGGAAAAGGTCAAACTAAATTTTAACAGTTTATTCAATTCTTCCGGTTTAATCAAATCATCTTCCATATAAATTATTTAGCTAAACTGACTCTACATAATTTTCATCTAAAGCTTTATTTTACGCCATTAAAAATAAAAATTCCTATACTTTTAAATTATTTAGATAACTTCCTCAAGATAAAATCGCTTGTTCCTTCATATAAGTGCAATCATTTCTATCCATATTGGCCATAACTCTTACAGCCTGTTCTATTTTTGCTTTTCTCAGACGGCACGTAGCAGGGTTTGTTTTAAAAATATGTCCTGTAGCACCTGCATGTTCCACCACACAGGCCCCTCCGCAGTAATATCTTGCCCAGCATTCTTTACAGTCTTCACTTTCAATCAGAAGGCTTTTCTTAAATATATCATTCTTCAGTGTACCATCAAAAACAGAGCCGATTTTATATTCAGGCAGAGCAAGAAACCTGGGGCATGGATAAAGGTCTCCGTTTATAGCAGCAGTTACCATACCTCTTCCTACGGAACAGGAAAAATATATTCTGGGTGTGAATAAGGGAGCAGTAGATGCTCTGTATACTTTTCTGAGTTCTTCACAAAAAATATCGTCAAGTCTTATTTTTTTCATAGAAGAACCATCACGATTTTTGACAGAACTTATTAAAAATTGCGCCTGTTTTTTAAAATGATTTACAAAAGCCTCAGAAACAATAGCTTCTTCATGTTTTTCCTTCTCTGTTATTAAAGAACTGGAGACTTTTTCTATACGGCATTTTATAAACCCCGCTTCACTGATGCCATTGAACACTTCATCAATATTATTATTAGCATCAATAGTCGGCCGAACAGTGATTTCCGGTATAAAAGCAAGTAATTTTTTAAGTCTAGGAAGAATAACATCATAGGAAGGACTTCCGTTTTTCAGAGGTCTGTTGTAATTCTGAATACGGGGAGGACCATCAAAAGAAATAGTAAAATCCATTTTTCTCTTAACAATTAAATCAATCATTTCATCAGTAAGAGAAAGTCCATTAGTCATTCCTCCAAAATGAAAATTTTTACCACAAATCTTTTCTTTCTCATCACAATAAGCAATGATTTTTTTCATTAAAGGAATTTTAATAAGAGGTTCCCCTCCGAAAAAACCTATATCAAGAACTTTATGTTCTCCTGAATGTTCTATTATCCAGTCAACTGCTTTAAATGCTATTTCTTCAGGCATTTCTGTTTCTTTAATATCGGGAATCTCACCCTGACAGCAATAGCGGCAGGCCATATTACAGCTATAGGTCAGCATAAGCACTATAGTCTGAGGGGGAGAAAAACGAAATACAGGAGCAGGAAGGGCCTTTTTTTCTTCAAGACAGAGATTTTCAATCAGTTTTTGAGCTTCATTACTGAAAAGAGTCCCCTGTTGTAATTCATGGAGAAGAGAGTCAGTAATTTTACCATAAAGCATATCCTGACTATTTATAATATAAGTTCCTTCCTCTTCAGTAAAACAATGAAAATCTTTTAATTTCATATCTGTTTCACAAAAAATCAAAGGGACATGGATTTATAGGAACAATTTCATTATCAATGAGGAAAATTCTATCCTCAACGTCAAGCCTGCAGATAATACTTGCAGCAAGTTCAAGTTCACGACATCTCATACGGCACATATCCTCAGAGGGCTTTGATACAGACCCGCAGGAACCTGCATTATCATGTTTACACCCGCCGGCACAGTAATATCTGGCAAAACAGGAAGAGCATAACTTACTGGTTGATAAAGGGCTTTTTTGATATTCTTCCCTTTTGAGCTCCTTTTCAAAGACACTTCCCAGTTTATACTCCTCTCTGCCAACAAAACGATGGCATAAATACACATCTCCTGAAAAAGAAACAGCTACAAGTCCCAGTCCGGCACCGCAGGCATGGTATCTTTTACTATTATGAAAGAGGGAAAGTAAAGCATAATTTAATCCACTCCTGTTCTTGAAATCCTTTAAGGCTTCACTATCTCTCTTTCTAATAAGGCTTACCCACTTTTCCGCTTCTTCTTCCATCCCCTGTAGAAGACTCCTTGTATCTCTCGAGGATTTTGTTTTAACAGTTTCATCTGCAAAGAGGGATCTGGAGGCAGGCATAATTGATATATGTTTAAAACCAATTTCCTCCATAGAGTCTTTAACGATTTCAGGATCTGTATTGCCTACAATTACGGAATGTCCAATACTTTCAGGTAATATTTCAAGCAATTTCTTTATTCCAGGTACAGCGGAATCATATGAACCTTCGCCGTTTATATAGGGACGCTGAGAATCCTGTAATTCCTTTGTGCCGTCAAAACTGACCATAACTTCTATGCTGTGTTCTGCTAAAAAAGCAATTTTTTCATCATCCAGAAGGGTGCCATTGGTAGTAATATAAAAATTCAGCTTCTTTCCTGTCTCTTTGAATCTCCTGCTCCCATATTCCACTATTAATTTCATAAGAGAAAACTTCAGTAAAGGTTCTCCGCCGAAAAAACCTATGTGGACATCTTTCTGCGTCCCTGATTGTTCAATCAACCAGTCCACAGCCTGTATGGCAGTCTCTTCTTTCATAGTGCCACCTGTACCATAACATCCTCCCTCTCCATAACAGTATACACATTTCAAATTGCAGGACTGAGTCAAAAAAAGAGCCATATTTGAGATGGGAATTTCTTCTTTAATGTCTTTTTTGCATTCTCCCACTTCTTCTGATAATAATCCCAGTTTTGTAAGTTTTTCTTCTATGTGGGCATCCAGAACCAAAGCAGGGTCGACAGTAAGATTTTTAATCACACCGACCATTTTATCATCTATCTCTTTTGCAAACATCCCTTCAATATTAATAACATACCATCTACCCTGATAATTAAACATATGACAGGGCTTTACAATCTTTTTCATATATTCTTCTCCAGAAAAAGCTCCTCTTAAAAACAAATTCTTTTGTAAATTCAAAACCATGTTTTTTAATAAAACTGTTGAGACAGCTTAAAACCATCTCAACATGCAATAAAACTATCGGAATTTTAATTAAAAGCCACTGTGGTTTATGTATTCCAAAATCCAATTCCCGTCATGGGATTTACCATATAGGTACATCCTTTCTTATGATCGTTTTCACATGTTTGTCCGCAGCACTTTCCTCCGGATACATCAATCCCTTCTTTTGCCTCATCAATCTCTTCCTTTGTAAATTCAAAACCATTGTCTTTAATAAAAGCTGTCCTCTCTTCAGGGTCAGAACAGGCAAAGAAAGATTTTGCAAAATTATCGTCATCCTGCATTTTTTTTACAAATTGTTTTGCACTTTCAATGGACATTTTAAAATTCTCCTCTCATATGTTATTCTGGAAAAAATAATTCTATGGCCTTTATTAAAACTCCTTTTTCAATCTATAGACTTTTTCAGATTTTAGAAACTGTAAAGAAATAATCTCTTCAATTTCAGGGTATCATCAAAAATAGAACCGATTTTATATCCAGGGCAAGAAGAGGACTTTTTTTCAATACAGAGATTTTTAATCATCTTTTCAGTTTCACTGGTAAATGGAGGAGTGACTGCTTAAATTATTTAGATAAACTGCCTCTACTTAATTTTATCTAAAGCTTTATTTTACGATATTAAAACGGATCTATCCACTGAAGTCTATTGCAGGACAGATCCGCTCAGAAAATCCGTTTCTAACCTGTTAAAACCTTTTATAAGTTCATCAATATTTTTCATAAATTTAACATTGTACCACTGTGATTTTTCTGCAAAAGGGATAGGCAATACAGTGAGGAATAGCAGAAGGAATAGGTTCTGCATTTTTTGGCACTGCAGGGACACTGTCAAAACTGTCGGGATTAAGCGGCGCATCAGTCGGTATAGGTGCTGCCGTAGGAGGTGCCGTGAGAGCAGCGGCAGGATATGTGGCAGGTAAACTTCAGGAAAAACAAAATGTTGTTATTAACAGAACCTATCCTGTTCCTGTTACTGAAGAAAAATATATGGGTGAAATCCCGAAGGATTGGACACAGAATGACTGGTCAGGAATAGATTTTGGGCCTGAGTCCAGACCCGATAGTTCTCCCGATGGGAAGACAGGTATTTACAGAACAGCTCCTGTATTGAATTCAGAAGGGAAACCAGTCATGACAGATAAAACAGAAAACCTGGAAAGTAAGAGATACAGCAAGGCATCGGGGGCATTTATAGGAGCAGGCATCGGAGCTGCTGCAGGAGCACTGGCTTCAATAGCTATTCAGTTAATTTGAAAATAATTATAAAAATAAGTAATTTTATCTATGGGCTGACAAAAAAATAAATTACAGGAAAAAAACTGATATTTTAACAGGGCAAATCTTTCTGTTTTCTGAGAGTTTATAGTAACTATAATTGAAAAAGATAGGACATTTTCATAAAAAAGATATTTCTATCTGTTTCATATATACCGGTCTCTTCCTGAAAGAGTCTCGTATCATAACCTATAAAAAAGGAAGTCCCGGGATTTGGCGTCCAGGTAAATAGTAAATTTGCACCGACTCTGTTGCCATAGGAATTATAATCAATAATACTTCTAAAGGCCAGATCCCTGTTAAACTGATAAGTAAGGGAATTTCTGAATATACTCACATCAAATATCATATCATCTGTAAAAGGGTCTGTTAACTTGCTTCTGGAATAGGTGAAACTGTTTCGAAAATTTTCGCCGAATTTAAGGGTCAGATAGAGACTGCCTCCTGAAGAATTGCCCAGTATAAGCCTGTCTGGATTATAGTTTACTTCTTTACCATAGTACAGACTGAATCCTCCTGAAACAGTCTGACTGTACGATGTATCGAATGAAAAAGATGTATAGGAAGGATAAAAATCTATTCCACTGTAATCCAGGTATCCCAGGCTGGTATAAACGTCAAAAGTGACATTATTGGAAAGAGAGAAATAGAGATCACCGCTCGTATCCCATTCTGTAGGATTACCGATGTAATCATAATAGAAATTACCATAAAATGAAGGCCCCCATTCTCTGAGCAAAACCGTATCATCTTCTGCCTTAAAACTATAGCCAAGCCAGGTACTATACTTCTTATAATCTGTTCTGTAAACAAAACCTGAGTCAGCTTCAAAATCAGGATTTACCGAGGAATGGGATAAACCGTAATAGAGATTTCTACCTGAATACCTAAACCTTAAGTAATAAGCTCCTCCTGATTTAATATATCCATACTCCGGCTTTACTATCTGCCTGGTATGGACAACAGTAAAAGGAGTAGCAAAAATATCCTGGCCTTCCAGGAAAAACGGTCTTTTCTCCGGAATAAAAATGGGAAATCTTGTATTTACATCGATCTGAGGAGCATCTGCCTCTACCTGACTGAAATCAGGATTTACCGTAGCATCAAAAGTGAGGGTAGATGTTATTCCAACCTTAAAATTTATACCTGGATCTATCTTTATCGGCTCACCGAAAAAATTACCATTTTCATCCCTTTCCCCTGTGGAAAAAGAAAATAAATTTAGAAATATTATAAAATAAACCAGAACTTTTTCGTTAATATCCATTGGATTTCATTCGCCAGTTTCTAAAAAAATCGATAAAATCTCTATAAACGTTCCTAAACGTTCCTGTTACTCTTTCAACTTATCAGAATTTAAAACCTCTTATAAGTTCGTCAATATCTTTCATAAGTGTAACATTCCGCTCCTGTGCCTTCTGCGTATTCGGTACAATCACATAAGATATAATATAAAATTTTCCAGGATTGACCGGTTTCATTTCCCCTTCAGGATTTGACTTTACATTATCTATAAGTTTATTCATTGTTCTTATATAATGGAGTTCACTGGCGAGCAAATAGGGCTTTGCAAGAGTTATCGTATATTTATTTACAAAATTAATTTTAATTTTTTCATAGTGAGAGAGACCGACCATAGATAATAATGTCATAAGAAATTCATTATTTTTTGTATTTTTTGATACATCATAATTTACATTGCTGCCTGCTATGGCAGTTATTAAATCTTCTGACAAAGTATCATTCACAGAATCGGCTATATCAGGAGCCTTATTTGCCAGCAGCTTATTAAAAGCATCAATTCCGCATGCTCTTTCTGCCTGAAGAGATTTTATAAAATCATCACCAAGGGAATTTCTTATAAACGAAAGTTCATTTGCAGCAGGAACGTAATGGGCATTTATGTTATTTTGTAACATATACTGAATTGGCATTATACCAATTTTTATAATGGCAATAGCAACCATGTCACTTATTAAAAATCCATGTTCATTTGCCATATCTCCTCCCATTTTAATACACTGAACACTTCTCAATACTGCCTGATCATATCTGCCTTTATCTATATCATCAAAAGCTTTCATAGTAAGGAGATAGGCTACGGTTCTTAACTGAAGATAATTTGGAACCGGCATGTCAAAACCTTTTTCATAGTCAAAATTAAAATTGCATTTATTAAAGGTCATAGATTTATCCATAATATCCAGTACAACCTGGTTTTTTGCCATAGAATCCGCTATTTTATCCTTATTTTCCCTGTAATAATCTTCTATGTCCTTAACTTCATTACCGGGAGGACGAAAATCAAAATTTACCATCTCTCCTGCCGAATAATAAAGCTGGGCTCTGTTACCGTCACGAACAGTTTCTTTTGTTCCGAGTTCGGAAAGTTCTGTTACCTCACCGGCTTTTTTTAATTTGCCAAGTTCTGCTCCTATTTCGTAATTAAATTTACCTGTAAGAGAAAAATAGGTTGCTACAAGAAAAATGATAGCACAGATACCTGCTTTTAAAATTTTTTTTCTTCTTACTGTCATTTTATATTCCCCCTTTTTATATTTTGTAAGATTTATTCTACTAACGGCCATGACCGGTTCAGTCATAACGAAAGATGAATATCTGTTTCTCCCGTGACGCGCCACGCGTTACGCGTCACGATTCTCATATAAATAATATACACCGTAGAAACTAAAAAACTGCTAAATAGATTTTATAAAATATCAAATTTTTTATTAGCGATTTATTAGTGATTTTTTATAGGAAAAATTACCCGGAAATAGAACTTTATTTATAGATACTCAGAATGGAGATAAGAAATAATGAATCCTTTCAATCCCTTTTCACCTGTAATAGAAGACAGATTCTTTTTCTGCGGGAAACTTGTAGAAGAATTAAACCTTATGGCCAGACAGATAAAAACAGGGGGATATTCCTATGCAATACTGGCAGGAGATAAAATGGGAAAAACTTCCTGTCTTTTAAGGTTAAAAACCATACTTGATACAGATGAAAAAAGCATTCCCCATCTGTTAAATATTTATCTGAATCTGAGCCATATGATGCCTATCAGTCCATGTAATTTCCTTCAGGGTATTTTAAATGAATCGGTGAAAGAACTGAAAAAAAGTAAGGACTTCAATAATCTCCGCGATGAGGATTATAAATTGGATGAAAACTCCAGTATTAAACAGCTTTTTGATGACTTTACAGACAATAAATTAAAAAAGCTCATCAGAGAAGGAGAGGAAGTCTTCGGTCAGATAAGACTTGTACTTCTTATAGATGATGCAAAACATCTGGTAAGCGGCCATGAATGGTCTGAAGCGATGTATCATCAGCTCAGGTATCTCTTTGTAGATTCCCCTTTAAGCAATAAAATTTCTTCTGTCCTTACCGGGTTCAGAAAAATAAGGGATCTCTGCGAGCAGGTAGGCTCTCCCTTCAATCATATGCAGAGCAAATTTCTTGAAGGATTTTCCCGGGAAGACTGCAGACTGATGCTGGAAAAAGTCTTTAAAGATGTTAAAAATCTCAATATTCATTTAGAAGATGAAACAATAGAAAAAATACATAATATTACAGGAGGCCATCCCTTCATTCTTACACATTTATATGCCATACTCTGGAACAGAATACCTTCTGTGAATATGCCGGAAGAAGTCTTTGAAGAACTCTCATGTGTGGGAAAAATTTTTCCTTCATGGGAGAAAAAACTGGACAAAAAAGACAGGGAAATATATTCTCACTTTATCAAACATAAAGACTGGCTCTCAGAAGAATATTTAAAGCAAAATTTTAAAAACAAATGGAAAGAGTCTCTCGAAGTTTTATCAAGCATGAGTCTTATTACATGTAAAAAGACTCCTTATATATGTTACGGAAAGACTTTTTCTCTCTTCAGAGACTGGTTTGTAAATAACTGTTCGGAAGAAAATTTTAAAGAAGAAAAAACTCATGAAATATCTGACTCTTCTACAATGAAATTTTTTGTCTATAAAAACGGCAAAAGACATATTACAGGGAAAGAGACATGCAAAAAAATCATAGAAGAAGCATTGAAAGGTGAAGGCTCTTTCAGACTGGTTATAGACAGGGTATTCAGCGACGGGCTCATTATAGAGAGGGACAGAAAAATACATACAAAACTTCCCGGGAAAATAGGTATGGATTTACTTGTCCATCTTGCCATAAACAGAGGCATTTTTCAGAGTTTCTCACAGATAGGTTATGCCCTCTGGCAGGAAGAATTCATCCCGAAAGTAAATATTCAAAATGTAAAATCCATTATGGCAAAAGAACTGGGCAAAAAAGAAATTAACTGCGATGAATTTGTAATCTCCAGAAGAGGGGGCTATATCTTCAATGAAGCGACAGACGTTTGCGTTATAGTAAATGCTGTCATAAGATGCAGTAAATGCGGAAATCCTTCTGATATTAATATGAACGGCGGCAGATGCACAAATAATGTATGCGGTGCAAATCTCATCTAATTACCGCTCCAAATAAGTTCGTAACCATTTTATCAGCTTCTGCCTGACAG
>DAIOEN010000016.1:0-11185 GCA_036746235.1 Vulcanimicrobiota bacterium
TGGCTAGATTAAACGATGTTCTCGGAGAACTCTTAAAAGGAAAAAGCGTTCTTGATCTGCCCCAGTATTATGATGAAATTTCGACTATGTTGAAAGCAAGGGTCAAAGAAGATTTCGGCAAATACGGCATGGAACTGCCTGATTTCTTCATAGGTGCTATAACACCGCCTCCAAATGTTCAGGAAATGATGGATAAACGTGCCGGTATGGCAGCTCTGGGAATAAAAGATATGACCCAGTATACCCAGTATCAGGCTGCAGAATCTATGGCAAATATATCCAAACAGCCCGGCGGTGGCGGCGGTGGAAGTATTATGGGACAGAGCATGCAGATGGGACTGGGGATGGCTGCAGGCATGATGGGAGCTCAGGCAATGCATCCGCAGCAGCAGCAGTATGCTCCTCCTCCACAGGCAGCTCCGCCACCTCAGCAACAGGTAGTGGTAACATCTGCTCCGGCAGCAGCAGCAGGTGTACCATGTCCTCAGTGTAAAACACCGTTACCACCCGGAGCAAAATTCTGTGCCGGATGCGGAACAAAGATTCCTGAAGCAGGAGTATGTGCTTCCTGTCAGGCCCAGTTACTTCCGGGAGCAAAATTCTGCCCTAACTGCGGAAACAAAGTATCAGCAGAAGCTGTCTGCGGAAACTGTCAGACCAAAATTCCTCCGGGAGCAAAGTTCTGTGCAGGTTGCGGAAATAAAGTAGGTTAAAATTTTGACCAGGATTTAAAGGATTTATGGGATTACCGGGATAATGAATAAGATTAAAAAATACTCTATCCCGGTAATCTTTAAAATCCCATTAATCCCATTTGAATAAAACTTATAACTTGTAAAAAATGAAAAAAGTGGAAATGTCTCTTTCTTTACCTGTTACGTTAGTAGAAAAATCTTTCTGTTATAATTTTATTAAGAGAATTATAGATATAACCGGTTCGCTGTTTCTCCTGATTTTTACATGGCCTTTATTCATAATCATACCGGTTTTAATAAAATGTGATTCTTCGGGGCCTGTATTTTTTCTTCAGAAGAGACTTGGACTGAAAGGCAGGGTCTTTCGTGCCATAAAATTCAGATCTATGGTGGCAAAAGCTGAAGATATGCTTAAATCGGAACAGGAACTCATGGAAGAATATTTGAAATGTTATAAAATTGCTGAAGATCCGAGAGTAACAAAGACAGGTTATTATCTTCGTAAAAGCAGCCTTGATGAAATCCCACAAATTTTTAATATTTTAAAAGGCGATATGTCACTCGTAGGTCCCAGGCCGATAGTGATAGTAGAACTCGAAAAATATGGAAGACACAGAGATGAATTTTTAAGCGTAAAGCCGGGACTCACAGGCCTCTGGCAGGTAAGCGGCAGGAATGAACTCAGTTATGAAGAAAGAGTGGCTCTTGATATAAAATATATAAGAGAACGTTCTATCTGGATGGATATAATGATATTATTTAAAACCTTTTATGCTGTTATCAGTGCCAGAGGGGCATGTTAACAAATATTTTATTGGCTTATAGCTAATTATTTTTAGTAATTATCATCACTATTAAACTTATCAAGGGCTTTCTTTTTTATATCCTTCAGGCGTGATAATGATGACACATCTTTTACATTTCCAGGCCTTTTTATGTCTTCTTTCTTTGTTTCTCTCTGAAATCCGGGTAGGATCAACTCTTTTTTTATATCAGGACGTTTGATAATAGCTACTTTTTCTTCTCTTTCCTTTACAATTTCAACTTTTTTGCTTTTTAGCCTGGATAAAGTTTTCGCTTCATAAGATTTTACTATTTCCTTCTTTGTGGTAAAATACATGAGGAATTTTTCCGCCCACCCTTCCGGCAAAAATATTCTTCTCAGAGCTATATCCAGAGGAAAGAGTAACATAGCAAGTACAATCAGAAAAGGCCATATAACTTTTACCTGATAGGACTGTTTTATGGAATGTTCAAATACCTTATCATAATCCTTTAATTTAATAACTCTTCCTTCTGTTTCCTGTGCAATATGTCCGAGGAGGTAACTGTTACATCCGAGAGCTTTATATTCTGGAGACACTGAAACATCGAAACCTGTTGTCTCATATCCAATCTTATCATTTCCCGTATTTATGAGGTATGTACCTTTTTCCGTAACAGGAAACGTAGCTTCATATCTGCCGGGACCTTCCTGTTTCAATGAAACTTCGGTAATTTTAAGAGATGGTGATATAATTCTTCCTTTAAGATGCAGTAAATTTATAAATTCCCCTTCATTATCAATGGCATCTACTACTATCTTACCTTCATTTCCGTCCATAGAAACAACTGTTTCAAGAGATGAACTTTCATCACTTTTCATAGTCCATCTGACAACATGAGACCAGAATAGCGGGAAAGACTTCCAGTTTATCCATCTTTCTGACCAGCGGCTCTTTACATCTGACGTAAAGGCAACAGATTTTCCGAGCCCATAATACCATTTCGCAAGAAGAGGATCTTCTTCTTTTGTGAGCAGTAAAACTTCAGCCCTGTCTTTTGCCGTAGTTACTACATATCCTCCCAGTACAGGAGGTCTGTCTATCCCTTCAAGTATTTCATCATAACAATTAATTACAGGAGAAAAATCCTCTTCTATAATGGCAGATTTCGAAGCAATAAGAGCTTCTTTTGTAAATATCCTGGGTAAGAGTGATACGTCACAGGTAAAATAAAATCTCCCTCCTCCTGACTTTGCAAGAGACTGAAGAAACGGTATGTCTGCATCACCTCCTATACCTACACAGGACAGGGTTATTTTATTTTCAGTCATAGTCCGGGCAAGAGTGTCAAAATTTCCCGGAGCAGTCCTTCCGTCAGATAAAAGTATTACATGTTTTAACATGGCTTTTGTAATTGTAAGCACTCTACTGGCTTCATTAAGGGCAGGATAAGCATTGGTTCCACCCCCTGCTCTCAATGAAGCAATATTTTTAATGATAAAATCTTTATCATCCACTCTTTTTTGGAATGGTACAACCCATTTTGACGCATCATCAAAGCCTATAATGCCTATCTGATCAGAAGGAGAAAGAAGTTCTACACAGGCAATAGAAGCTTCTCTTGCAAGGGCAATTTTCTCAACTCCTCCTGAACCGTAATCTGCCATACTGCCTGACTTATCTATTGCAAGAATTAAAGCCATAGTAGGCATTTTTCTTTCTTTTCTTATATCCATACTCACAGGAAGGGCTTCTTCTACCGGTGTATCATAATATCCGCCTGTACCAAAACTATTCTCCCCTCCTATCATTATTAAACCTCCTCCCAGGTCTCTTACATAGCTCTGTATCTGTTTCATCTGTTCATCAGAAAATTTTATTGATGAAATATCGTTTAATATAACAGTCTGATAATTCTGAAGCTGAAAAAGCTTTGTCGGTATATTATCAGATGAAAGGTATGATACTTCTATACCATTTAAAGCATTTATAAGATATCTATCCAGACGGGAATCTTCACTTATAATAAGAACACGTGGTTTTCCTGATGCTTTCGTATAGGCCCGGGCACAGTTGTTATCCATAAGGGTATCAGAATTTTTTTCTGCAATTACCTGAATTTCATAGCTATAAAAACCACTCTCTTCTATCTTTTGAGGAATAAAAAAAATGTTCTTCCCGGCTTTTAGAGATATTTTTTTTTCACCGACAAGACTGCTGTTTCTATAAAATTGCATTTTCACATCAGATGGTTCAGTGCTTTCCAGAATTATTTTTGCATCAAAAGGTTCATCTTTACTTACATGTTCAGGTATGGTAAACTCTTTAATAAATACCTCTCTTCCCGGGGAACTATCCAGAGGCACTACATCTATAGGTACATGATTTGCAGAAACAATAGTAGCTTCATCTATAGCATTACCGGCATTTTCCTGTCCGTCACTCAGGAGAACAATCCTTTTATTTGCATCGGCAGGAAACATGGCGAGAGCAAGTTGAAAAGAACTTGCCAGATTTGTGTGATCCGTATCTACTATAGAAGTAAAATTGCCGGCTCTGGGATTTACGGAAGGAATAAATTCTATAGACGAATTACCGCCTGTTATTATAAGACCTGCCATATCATCTTTTGTTTTTTTGCCTGTTGATTTATTTATAAAAAATTTAATCTCTTCTTTATTTGCATCTGATATACTTTTTGAGACATCCGCTATAAATATAACACAGAGCCTGCTATTTGGCTTTATTATCTGTAATTCGGATATGGAAGCTATTATTAATATAAATATTATTATTCTCAGGGTAAAAGAGAGAATAAATCTCCATTGCGGAAGGTGGGAAATGCTATTTCTGGTAAAGTAATATAAAGGTATTATGAGTAAGAGAAGCCAGAGTGCTTCCGGGTGGTTGAATTCCATATAAAGAATCCTGTTACCGCATAGACCCCATCTGAAGATTTTACAATGGTCAGACGGGGCAGCGGTTTAAAATTGAAAAATTTAAAAGCAGACCTGTAAGCCGAGTTCTGTATCTCTGACGAGACGGTGATCATCTATCTGGCATGTCTGTTACCAGACACACTCAAGCGATCGAACCCGGAGATAACTGGCAGGCTACCAGCGTCTTCTTTCGAAGAACAATCCCCTGTTTGATCTTGCTCCAGGTAGGGTTTACCAGGCCAGCCAGTCTCCTGGCTGCCGGTGCGCTCTTACATTAAGTCCCTTTGCGGGACCGCACCATTTCACCATTGCCTGTACTTATTTTCATAAGCCATTGGCTGTATATTTTCTGTTGCACTGTCCGTAGGATCACTCCTCCTGGGTGTTACCCAGTACCTTGCCTTAGGGAGCTCGGACTTTCCTCAGATATTCCATTATAGATTATCTGCGATCACCCGTTCTGCTTTTAAATTTTCTTCTTTTATTATACCTGAATTTAATCATAAAAGTAAAGGCTTTTACGTTTATGATTAATTATTAATTCACGATAATTGTCATTGTATCGCATCACGCATTACGCATTACGATAATATTTACTGTGCTTTTTCATTAACCACACAGCTATCATAATTATTCTGTTCCAGCTCTTTTTCAAGTTTTTTCGCATTTTCTTTATTGTTAAAAGAGCCTGCCTGAACCCTGTAATAGGTTTTTCCTTCATCATCAACCTGAACTACAGTGGCATCATAACCCTTTGTAGATAGATCATCCGCCATTTTAGAAGCATTATCCTTATTTACATAATACCCGGCCTGTACCTTATATGATGAATCTGATTTTGTTTCCTCTGCTTTTTCTTCATTCAATTCTACACGGTCAAAATTTTCTTCATTTTTCGGCTGATCCGGTGAAGTTCCTATCATATTGTTAATATCACTGCTGGTTTTACCTGAAGTATTATCTTCAGCTACAGGCTCGGAGGCTTTTTTGCTTACTGCAACAGGAGTAGGTGTCGGAATTATGGTAGAAGCACTTTCTGAAGGTTTATTTTTTTTAGTAACAGGAGTTTCTACCTTTTTAGATGAAGAAGAATATGTACTCTTATATTTTGTCTCACTTTTAAAAGAGGGAGGCAATATAATTGCAGAATTCTCTTTCTGATTATAAGACATATTGCTGTTTTGAGGCACAATAGTAGGTTTGGACAGGGTCTTTATTTCAGGAGAATTATTACCTTCTCCCTGGGCAGTCTTAAGATTATTTCCGCTTATAAAAGCTTCTCCTATATATTTGCCCAGAAATAATGCTCCTAAAAGCACTCCTATACTCAGAATTAATACTGTAGGCCAGTAAAGATCTAATTTTTTACGTTTGCTCTTTGATGCCATAATAAATCACTCTCTCCTTGAATATATTACTCATTATGAGTCAATTCCACATCATAACAGGTTTCCCTTCTTGATTTTAATTTTTACCCATTTCCCTTTATTTTCTTTATGTTATAATTATAACATATAACTGGTGAAAAGTGAGTAGTAAAAAGCGAAAAATAAGTAAAATCCTGCTTTTTTCACTTTTCACTCTCAACATATAGAAGGATTTTAAATAACTTTGACGAATTCACAGTAATTTACCTCACTTAATTTTAGTAATTAGTAGAAAGGTTTATTTTTATGGAAAATCCCGGACTTCTGGAAAAGATAAGCGAGTACACCTTTAAAGGTCTATTCGCTGTAATCATGATTATAGCCGGACTGGCTTTTATCTTACTGGCCATAGCAAGTATAGATAAATTCCTGGATATTTTTGTAGATATTCCCAAAGACACAATGGGTCTTCTTTTTACTCTTGTAGGCCCCCTGGGTATACTTATTGTAGGGGGATTATGTCTGGATCTGGCAAAAACCATTTATGACCAGGAAATAAAATCACTCCATCTCTTCGCAAAAAAGAAAAAAATCGAAGAAGAAGAAACTTCTGTTGCAGAAGAATTTCCTTCCACTGAAAAGACCAATCGTTTTGTATCCCGTTTTATAGCCATTGTAGTTACCTTTCTCGTTGTAGAATTTTCGACCATAGCTTTTCAATACCAGAATCGTCCTGATGCCGGTATTGACGTAATATTACTTGTAAAAGCAGGTCTGTCCCTTATAGGAGCAGCAGTATTACTGCTTATGTGGTCATTATTTTTAAAAGATTGATCTTATCAGGCGGATAAATAGATAAAATTTCCTGAATTTTATATGAAAATGATGAAGTCTTATGATTTACTGTCTATTCATTTTCATATTTGGTTGTGACCGCTACGGTCATGCCTGTTAGAGTGAAAAGTGAAAAGTAAGCAAAATCCAATTTCTTTTCACTTTTCACTTTTCACTATTTTTTAACCTGTGGTTTTCTTCTCAAGTTTTGCCCATGTATCTTTCAGTGAAACTGTTCTGTTAAATACCAGAGCATCAGGCCTGGAATCGACAGAATCGACACAGAAATAACCCTGCCGCAGGAACTGATAGCTTTCTCCGGCTTTTGCCTCTTTAAGGCCCGGTTCAACCATAGCTTCCTTTATTACTTCCAGGGAATCCTGATTTACCTTACTTAAGAAGTCACTTTTTTCTTCTTCCTCTTCTTCTTCATTTGTATCTTTAAAAAGATAATCATAAAGTCGCACTTCAGCAGGAATAGCATGCCTGGCCGAAACCCAGTGAGAAGTGCCTTTTACTTTTCTCCCGTCATCGGTCCACCCTCCCCTGCTCTTCGGGTCATAGGAACAATGGACTTCTATTACTTCACCTGTTTTTTCATCCTTTACAACAGATTCGCATTTTACGTAATAGGCGTGTTTTAACCTTATTTCACGGCCTGGAGATAAGCGGAAATAGTTTTTCGGAGGATCTTCACGAAAATCGTCATGTTCAATATATATAACCTTCGAGAAAGGTATTTTTCTTGTTCCCATAGAAGGATCTTCCGGATTATTTTCTGCATCCAGTTCTTCTACAAGGTCATCAGGATAATTATCTATGACGACTTTAAGAGGATGAAGAACTGCCATTACTCTTGACGCCTTTTTATTGAGATCTTCCCTGAGACAGTGTTCCAGAAGAGCTATGTCTACTGTACTGTTAGCCTTTGCTACTCCTACTGTTTCGCAGAGTTTTCTTATAGATGCCGGTGTATAACCTCTTCTTCTCATGCCTGCAAGGGTAGGCATACGGGGATCGTCCCATCCGCTGACAAAGCCTTCTTTTACCAGTTTAAGGAGATTTCTTTTGCTTAAAATTATTCTGGTCAGATATAGTTTTGCAAACTCTATCTGCTGAGGATGACAGGGAACAGGTAACTGATCCAGATACCAGTCGTAGAGAGGACGATGAATTTCAAATTCCAGCGTGCATATGGAATGAGTTATTCCTTCTATAGAATCAGAAAGACAGTGAGCAAAATCATACATGGGATAAATACACCATTTATTACCCGTTCTGTGATGTTCTGCCTTTCTGATACGATATATGGCAGGATCTCTCATATTTATATTGGGAGATGCCATATCTATTTTAGCCCTGAGCACATAGGTGCCGTCTTCAAATTCTCCTGCCCTCATACGTTTGAACAAATCAAGACTCTCCTCTACCGGTCTGTTACGGTAAGGGCTTTCTTTGCCCGGTTCTGTTAGAGTTCCACGGTATTCTCTGATTTCATCGGCAGTCAGACTGCATACATAGGCTTTACCTCTTTTTATTAATTCTACGGCATATTCATACATCTGTTCAAAATAGTCAGATGCATAATAGAGACCGTCCCAGTTAAAGCCAAGCCATTTTACATCTTCCTGTATGGACTCTACATATTCCACCTCTTCTTTAGTCGGGTTTGTATCATCAAAACGGAGATTACATTTTCCGCCATATTGCCGTGCAATACCGAAATTAAGACATATGGATTTGGAATGACCTATATGTAAATAACCGTTTGGTTCAGGAGGAAATCTGGTCACAACCCTGCCATTATGCTTATTATTCTTCAGGTCTTCTTCAATGATATCGCGAATAAAATCAGTAGGTTTAATGGTTTCCGGTTCACTCATAATTCTTGCTACCATCCTTTCCTTTGTAATATAATTAAAATCAAATTATACTAAAAAAAATCGGTAAAAGCAATTCTTCCAAATTATTTTAATTAAAGGATTTTATAATAATGTACCGAAAATTTATTTCGAATATATAGAGATTTGAAATTCCGGAGAAAAATCGAAAGAGAGTTAACTATATGGAAAAAAAGATAACCATTGCAGGTGCACTTGGTGAAATCAAGCATGTAGAAACGTTTTTTGACCGGTTAACGGAAAAGCATAATATTCCTGCAGATACAAGGTTTAAAATAGACATGGTTATGGATGAACTTTTAACTAATATTATTTCTTACGGATATAAAGATAAAAAAGAACATTATATAGATATATATGTACATATAGAGAATAACATAATAAAGATTGTAATAGAAGATGATGCGATAGCCTTTAATCCTCTCCTGGCTCCACCGCCTGACCTTACCATACCTCTTGAAGAAAGGCCCATAGGAGGACTCGGAATATATCTTGTAAAAACTAACGTTAATACTATTGATTATGCAAGAGAAAATGGGCGAAATATACTCTCAATGACAATGGATATTTCAGCAACCGAATGAGGGATAAGATAAAATGGCTGAAGGTAAAATAGATAAAAAAGGCTATATAGTAATGGCCATTGTATCAACCGGTATTTTTATGTGCAATATTGATGCAAGTATGGTAAACATAGCCCTTCCGTCTCTTGCAAAAGTATTTAATGTCAGCACCAGTATGGTTTCAAGGATATCTCTTCTGGACTTACTTGCTATTACAAGTTTTGTACTTGTTTTTGGCAGTTTAAGTGATATAAAAGGTGTTGACAGGATATTTGCCCTCGGATTTATAATATCGGCTTCTTCTTCATTATTATGTGGTCTTTCACCTGATATAAATATATTATTAATTTTCCGTTTCATCCATGGCATAGGTGAAGCAATGATTCTTTCTACTTACGGAGCAATTATAGTGGCCAATATTCATTCTGACATCAGAGGGCGGGCTTTCAGCTTTACAAGTGTCATAGGAGGAATAGCTCTTGCAGCCGGTTCATTTTTCGGAGGAATTTTCTTAAAATATCTCAGCTGGCAATGGATTTTCCTGAGCAATATTCCTTTCGGTATAGCAGGTATTATACTTGTAAGGAGCTTTTTACAGGGTGAAAAAAATAATAATAAAATAAAAAATCAGCCCTTTGATTTCCCCGGAGCAGTGTTCAGTTTCCTCGGTCTTTTTACACTTTTATATGCTTTAAATATGGGAGAAGAAAATGGATGGAAATCAGGAATAACAATCGGTAGTTTTGTAATAGCTCTAATATTTATAATACTTTTTATAACGTGGGAAAAGAAGCAGGAATTCCCTATGCTGAACTTTTCTATTTTCCATAATTTAAGCTTTACTGTCGCTCTTCTTGGAGATTTTGTAGTTCTTATGACTCTTGAAGGATGTAATTTTCTTTTTCCATTTTATTTTGACTGTGCTCATGGGTTTACCACTACAAAGATAAGTTTTCTTATGATGATCTATCCTGTGTTGAGTACTGTAATGAGCCCTCTGGCAGGTGTTATGTCAGATAAATATGGTAAACCCAGAATAATCTGTATTTTTGCAATGATTTTTGTAATTATTTCATCTATTATGTTTACCCTGCTCGGTATAACACCATCTATGGCATATATAGTTTTTTCCCTTATAATATTTGGTACATCAATAACATTTTTCTTTACTGCCAATACGTGTTTTGAAATGAGTCAGGTATCTCCGCAGGAAGAAGGCATAACTTCTGCAATAATATCCTTTACGTCAAACCTGGCTTCAGTTGTCGGTATATGTCTTTTTGAAACTGTTTATTCCTTAAATTTTTCTTACAGTACACCGGGAAAAACTCATATAAATATTCCTCCTGCTGTACATATTGAAGGATTTCACAATGCATGTTATTTTGCAGCTATTATCTGTGCTGTCGGTCTGGCAGGGATGGTTTTGATAAAACCAGAAAAATCTGCCAGGAGTAAAACTATAATACGTCTCAAAACAGGAAGATTTTGAAAGGAGAAATATATATGGTTCGTCTTTTAAGTGCTATTCCTTATTCTAAAGTAGATGGAAAGGAATACATACACATACAGGTTCATGTAAAAAATACGGGAGATCCGCTTTATAGAAATGTAATAATACATTACAGAGATACATCGGCATGGAATAATAAACCACTGAAATTAATACAGACTTTTAAAGATCATTCTTTATATTCAGGTTCTTTGCACAGAACATCTGCTGAATTTGTAGTTAAATATGAAACAGATAATGGTATTTTCTGGGATAATAACAGCGGTGAAAATTATAAAGTAAGTGCAAAAGAAATGAAGGATTATGATATAGGTACAGTAGGAGGTAATGTTGCTTTATACAGCAGTAGAATCCTGGTTCAGGTATTTCAGAAATACGGTCATATATTACCATATTACGGAATAGAAGGAACTATATATGTGAAAAACAGGGGGAAGAAAAAAAAGGCAGGTTTTAAACTTTCCTATGACAGATGGGCTACATCAATGGATTTACCTGCAGTTTACGAAAAAAACATTGCAGTAAATGGCACTGTTTCCTTTATAGAAGTATGGAAGGTCTACCCTAATTATATATCCATAGGAGATATGCCAAATACTGAATTCATAT